>CALIIG010000131.1 GCA_938018155.1 uncultured Prevotella sp. | reverse complement strand
CCGTTACCGATGCCGACGGAAACTTTTTGATAGCTGATGTGCCGGCGGGCGCAAAGGTAACCATATCGTACCTCGGCATGAAGACCACCACGTTAAACGCTGCTTCACAAATGATGGTTACGCTATCCGACGACTCTAAAATGCTTGACGAGGTGGTTGCTATAGGTTATGGTTCGGCAAAGGTGAAAGATTTAACCAGCCCTATCGTTGTTGTGAAGGGCGAACAGCTGCTTAGTACGCCCTCGTCGTCGCCCATGGCGGCCATGCAAGGCAAGGTAGCGGGCGTGAATGTAGTAAACAGTGGTGTGCCCGGCTCGGGGCCGACGGTGCGCGTTCGCGGCACAGGCTCGTTTGCAAACAGCAATCCTTTATATGTCGTTGATGGTATGTTCTACGACAATATCAACTTCCTTAACAGCGAAGATATTGAAGATATGAGTGTGCTTAAGGACGCATCGGCTGCGGCAATATACGGTGTTCGTGCTGCCAACGGCGTGGTAATTATAACCACTAAGAAAGGACAGCGTAACCAAAAAGCACAAATTACATACGACGGATACGTGGGAATGCAGCAGGCTACCAACGTATTGAAGATGGCAAACTCGAGCCAATATGCCCAGATGCTGATGGAGGCCGACTACAATGCCTACAATAATTACTTTAAACAAAGCATTAACCGTTACGGCGGCAGCTATGCAGATGCCGACTTCCACAATTGGACGTACGGCAGTAATACCAACTGGTACGACGAGCTTCTGCGCAAAGCGGTCATCACTAACCACAGCATCAACATATCGGGAGGCAGCGATCGCGCTACCTATACGCTGGGCGTGAACTACCTTTACCAAAACGGTATCATGAAAACTGACAACGATTACAGGCGATTAAACCTGCGCGCCCGCATCGATTACGACGCTACGAGCTGGCTTACAGTGGGCTTTAACGGTATCATGTCGAAAGCCAACCAGCAGTTTGCCAACAATGCGGCATGGCAACAAGCCTTTAACGCGCCGGGCATTTATCCCGTATACGACGAAAACAACACGCTCGCCACACCTGTAAAATTTGCCAGTCCGGGGTCGGTTGGCTTCACAAACAACTTCTATAACCCCGTAGCCACGGCTACCTACTTTGATAATACCAATCGCATAAGCCTTTATAGCACGAGCTTCTACGCCATATTCAAGCTGCTTCCTGAGAAGCTAAGTTTCAAAACAAGCATTAATTACGACCACTCTGCAGCGCAGGCAGCCGACTTCACACCGAAGTATTATATCAGCAATACGCTGCAAACAACGGCCACTTACTTAAGTAAAAGTATGACCGATATTGACAATTATATATGGGATAACACGCTGCAATACAACGATTCGTGGGGTAAACACACGCTCGGCGCGATGGCAGGCTTCTCCATGCGCGAAGAAAACAGCCGCTATTTAATGGGTGCACGCCCGAACGTTCCGGCAGGAAAGGACGAGTATAAGTACATAGGCCTGGGCGATGAAAACTCAAGTAAGAACGGCGACAGCGGCTCAACATACCGCGGTATGTCTTATTTCGGCCGTATAAATTACAGCTATGCCGACAAGTATCTGCTGATGCTCACCATGCGTGCCGACGGCAGCTCGAAATATCAACAGCATTGGGGCTACTTCCCTTCGATAGGAACGGCATGGGTTATAAGCGAAGAGCCATGGATGAAAGACGTAAAAGGTATCGACTATCTGAAGTTACGTGCCAGCTGGGGCGCGCTTGGCAACGACCATGTAGCCGCCAGTGACGGATTCGCAAGCATATCAACGGGCAACAATACATCTGGTGTATTTGGCAATAACATCTATCCAGGCTACCAGAATAACAGCTATTTCAGCTACCTAAAGTGGGAACGCGTGGAGGAATTTAACCTCGGTTTTAACCTCGCAACGCTGAAAAACCGACTGAATATCGATGTCGATTACTTCCATCGACTAACTAAAAACGCAGTGGTTAGTCCGCAAATTGCATTCGACAACCGCACACTCGCGGGCAATTATGGTCGCATTCTGAACCACGGTTTCGACGTATCGGCCACGTGGAACGACCGCATAGGGCAGAACTTTAAATACCATTTCGGCACCAATCTTTCTTTTATTCGTAATAAGGTAAAGGCTCTTGGCGGACAGGTTATCATTAAAAATGGCAAGACTGTAAACTGGGTGGGTCACGAAATGAACTCATTTTACGGATATGTTGTAGAAGGAATATACCAGAACGCCGCCGAAATTGCTGCCGATCCAACGGCTGTTTTGAACGGCTTAGAGCCGGGCGACTTCAAATATAAGGACTTGAACGGCGACGGAAAAATAGATGGAAACGACCGCACTACGCTCGGCTCGTATCAGCCTAACTTCATATACGGAGCCAATTTGGGCTTTGAATGGAAGGGAATTGATTTTGAATTGACCACCTATGGGCAGGCCGGAGCGCAAATGTTTAACCGTAAACGCGCGCTGCGTTACGCACAAAGCAACTACAATTTCGACGAAGCGCAGTATAAAGACCGATGGACAGGCGAAGGCTCTACCAACAGCAACCCGTCGGCAAAAGCCTTAATTAAGGGATGGAATGTGAGCGACCAGCGCGTTAATTCTTATTTTGTGGAGAGCGCAAACTACTTCAGAATACAGAACGTTACGCTGGGATATTCGCTGAAGAACGTCAAAACAGGCAGCTATATACTGCCCGGTGTACGCTTCTCGCTGACGGCCGACCGACCGCTTACCGTGTTCCCGGCTCATGCTTTTACGCCTGAACTTACCGACGCACAAGGCTGGGACACACAGGTTTATCCGCTTACGGCAACCTATACACTGGGTATTCAGTTTAAATTCTAACAACATTCTTAGCACTTGCATACAATGAAATTATCTAAATATTTCGCTTTTCTCGCCTTCACAGCGTTATCTTTTACCTCGTGCAACAACTTTTTGGACAAGGCTCCTGAGAACAGTGTGCCCGAAAAAAGCGTTGATTTCTCCAACCTCGACAACCTCTACCAACCCGTTTCAGGCGTTTATGCCAAGGTGCGCACGGGCGCAATGCACTGGGTTATTTACCCACAGATTGCCGTTCGTGACGATGATATGTGGTCGGGAAGGACGGATGACCAGCAGCTTCTCGTCAATATCGGCAAGTATCAATATGATAATACCTTCTGGGGACTGAACGAAATGTGGAACCAATATTATGGTATCATCAAAACTGCCAATGCTGCTCTCGTTTCGCTCGAAGAGTATTCAAAGCACATGACAACCGCCGCACAGCTGCAAACCTATCGTGCTTACTGTGGCGAAGTGCGCTTTTTGCGCGCCTGGACCTATTATATGCTCACGCGAACATTCGGCGATGTAACCATCCTGCGCGACAATAAGCAGGGCGATCTCACCCGTTCCACACGGGCTGCAGTGTATAATTACATGCTCGAAGACCTTGATTTTGCCTACCATAATTGTGAAAAGAAGCGTCCCAACCAGATGGAACACGCGGGTGCAGTGACGGCATACACCGCCGAAGCCCTCGCAGCCAAGGTTTATATGGAGCAGAACGACTACCGGAAAGCACTTGACGCTACGAACGATATTATACAAAACGGCCACTTTGCCTTGTATAACAACTATGCCGAACTGTTTAAAATACCCGGCAAATTAAGCGATGAGAGCCTGTTTGAAGTGCAGACAACCGACTTCGGTACGGGCGCAGGTGAGATGGTTGACGCCGATCAGTGGTTTGTTTTTCAAAATGCAGGCTCGATGGGTGGGTGGAATTTCATGCGCTTTTACCCTGCCTTTTATCAGTGGGCACAAAACCGTGGTGAGACCGTTCGCCTTGCAAACACGTTTCTTCAGGGCGGAACCACAACGGCATGGGGCGATGCAATTGGCGGCAGTACGACTGAATTTTACAACGCCAAGGTTTATACGCCCCGGAGTGAACTTACTGCTGGTCGCACGAAACCGTCGGCAAACAACAATATCCGCCTCATGCGCTATGCCGATGTGTTGCTGATTAACGCCGAGGCAAAGGTGCGATTGGGACAGAATGGCGATGCAACCTTCAACCTTGTACGTGCCCGTGCGGCCATGCCGCCACTTACAGGGGTAACGCTCGACCAGATAATTGACGAACGACGCATGGAGTTTGCCGGCGAGTGGGGCGAACGATACAACGACCTTATACGCACAGGCAAGGCGGCTTCAGTATTGCAGGCCAACCCGAACAAGAGCGGATGGACGACCGACAAGACTTATTTCCCGCTGCCGTTTAATCAGCTCGACCAGGTGCCGGCATTGAAAAATACGCCCAAAAACAATTAATTGGCAACGCTATCATTATAGCCTCTTCATGACCCGCTTCTCATATCTCCTTCCCGTTGTGACCCTGTTGTTCGCCGGTTCTTCCTGTTCGTCAGCCGAACCGGCAGCCCAAGGCACGACAAACAGTACGCCACCATCCACACATATCACAAAGGTGGAAGGACGACCGGACAGTTTTGCCACCGACTCGGCGATGCTCGACTATATCCAAAAGGTAACACTCAACTATATTTGGGAGGGTGGAGAGCCCGCCTCAGGCATGGCACCCGAGCGTATTCACCTCGATAACATCTACCCTGACAACGATAAAGACGTTGTTACACTGGGCGGAAGTGCATTCGGTGTGGCCGGAATCGTTGCAGGAATTAATCGCGGATTTATCCCCCGTAACGATGGCGTGGCCCGGCTGTCACGTATTGTCGACTACCTCTCTACGGCGGACAGGTTCCACGGTGCCTGGCCCCACTGGCTCAAAGGACCCTCTGGACGCGTCGTCAGTTTTGGCCAAAAAGATAACGGTGGCGACCTTGTCGAAACGTCGTTCATGCTGCAAGCCCTGCTCTGCGTGCGACAATATTTCAAAGATGGCAACGCCGCCGAGAAAGCTTTGGCAAAGAAAGCTGACAAGTTATGGCGCGAAGTTGAGTTCGACTGGTACACCAGGGGCGGACAACACGTGCTTTACTGGCACTGGTCGCCATCGTACGGCTGGCAGATGAACTTCCCCGTCACGGGATATAATGAGTGTATGGTGATGTATATTCTGGCGGCCTCATCGCCCACCCACAGCGTGCCCGCAGCATGTTATCATGAGGGTTGGGCACGGTCGGGGGCTATACGGTCGGCCGCTGCGCCTTATGGCTACCCGCTTGAAGTGGCTCATAACGGAGCCGAAGCGACGGGAGGGCCGCTCTTTTGGGCGCATTACTCGTGGTTTGGACTGAATCCTCACGACTTAAAAGACCGCTATGCCAACTACTGGGACGTCGTACGCAACCATGCTTTAAGCAATTGGGCCTACTGCGTTGCGAACCCAAAGGGCTACAAAGGCTACGGAAAGGCATGCTGGGGACTTACTGCAAGTTACAGCACGGCAGGCTATTCGGCTCATGCTCCCAACAACGACCTCGGCGTAATTACGCCTACTGCAGCCCTCAGTTCGTTTCCATACACGCCCCGTCAGTCAATGGCCGCGCTGAAATACTTCTGGCAACAGGGTGCGTGGATATGGGGAAAGTATGGCTTTTACGATGCCTTCTCTGAGCAATACAACTGGACGCTGCCGCGCTATCTGGCCATCGACCAGCTCATCATCACGCCCATGATTGAGAATTACCGTTCAGGTTTGTTGTGGAAACTGTTTATGAGCTGCCCCGAAATCAAAGCCGGGTTAAAGAAATCAGGATTTGACGGTATCCCCAAATCGCTATAAAGGAAGAGCCTTTCCGCGCACAGCGAAGGCCCGTTACAAAGCAATACCAGCGACATCCTGTCATGATATAAAAGCAAAACAATAACAATATAAGAGTAATATCATAACAAACCAAGCCTCATATCCGCACAAATTCACCTCTTGGTGAGGAGAATCAGGGGGAGGCTAAATTTAAAACTTTCATGAAAATCAAAACTACTTTTGTTCGTGCTGCCCTTGCTGCCCTGCTGATTCTTCCCTCGTCGGCCCGTGCACAGGCCTATGCCACGAGACCTTCGTTTGTTGACGACCTCATGAGCCGCATGACATTGCGCGAGAAAATCGGGCAGCTCAACCTGCCCGTAGCGGGCAATATCACCACCGGACAAGCCAAAAGCAGCGACGTGGCTGCCCAGATTGCCCGCGGAGAAGTGGGTGGACTGTTCAACCTCAAAGGCGTAAAGAGCATTCGCGAGCTGCAAAAGATAGCCGTAGAAAACAGTCGTCTGCACATCCCGCTGATATTCGGGATGGACGTTATACACGGTTACGAAACGGTATTCCCCATTCCTCTGGCCCTCTCTATGACGTGGGACACTACCGCTGTGCGTACATCGGCACGCCTTGCAGCCACCGAAGCCGCTGCCGATGGTATATCGTGGACCTTCTCTCCCATGGTCGACATCTGTCGTGATGCCCGTTGGGGCCGCATATCTGAGGGCAATGGTGAAGACCCTTACCTCGCATCGGCCATGGCACGAGCCATGGTCGAGGGCTATCAGGGCATGGATTTAAGTGAACCCAACACCGTAATGGCCTGCGTAAAACACTTTGCTCTCTATGGTGCCGTGGAAGCAGGGCGCGAGTATAACACCGCCGACATGAGCCATAACGCCATGTTCAACTACTACTTTCCGCCCTACAAGGCTGCCGCCGACGCCGGAGCGGGCAGCTTTATGGCCTCATTTAATACCGTCGATGGCGTGCCGGCTACGGGCAACCGCTGGCTTCTCACCGATGTTCTGCGCAACCAATGGGGCTTCAAAGGCTTTGTAGTGACCGATTATACCGGCATTTCCGAAATGCAGGCACACGGTATGGGCAACCTCCAGCAGGTGTCGGCGATGGCCCTTAACGCCGGTGTCGACATGGATATGGTGTCCGGAGGCTTCATCGGCACGCTCGAAAAGTCGCTCAAAGAGGGCAAAGTTACCGAAGATGCCATCAATAAGGCTTGCCGCCGTATATTGGAAGCGAAGTGTAAGCTCGGGCTTTTCGACAACCCTTACCGCTATCTTGATGAGAAGCGTGCGCGCAAAGAGCTTTACTCTGCCGACAAGCGCGCCGAAGCCCGGCATATTGCAGCCGAAAGCTTTGTGCTGTTAAAGAACGACGGCAACCTGCTGCCACTTCAGAAAAAAGGCAAGATTGCGCTTGTCGGGCCGCTGGCAAATACGGCCGCCAACATGCCCGGCTCGTGGAGTGTAGCCGCTGTTTTCAGCAAGTATAAAACGCTGTTGCAGGCCATGCGCGATGCTGTGGGCAGACGTGCTGAGGTTATTTACGCCAAGGGCAGCAACATTTGCTACGACAAAGAGCTTGAAGCGCGCGGCTCAATGTTTGGTCGTGAAATTCGCGACAGCCGCTCAGACAAGGAGATGTTGGACGAAGCCGTGCAGGCAGCACGTCAGGCCGACGTCATCGTTGCGGCCATAGGCGAGACCTCTGAGTTCTCTGGCGAGTGTGCTTCGCGTACTGATTTAACCATCTTTGATGCGCAGAAAGACCTGCTTACCGCGCTTAAGGCTACGGGAAAACCCGTTGTTCTGGTCAACTTCAGCGGCCGGCCCACCGTCATGAACTGGGAAAACGACAACTTCCCTGCCCTGCTTAACGTGTGGTTCGGCGGCTCTGAGGCCGGCGATGCCATCTGTGACGTGTTGTTTGGCGACAAGGTTCCATCGGGACGCCTTACGGTAAGCATGCCGAAGAGCGTCGGACAGATTCCGCTTTACTACAATCATCTCAACACCGGCCGCCCGCAACCCGACGGCAAGCCTTTCGTAAAGTTCCGCAGTAACTATATTGACATCGACAACAATCCGCTCTATCCCTTCGGCTACGGACTAAGTTATACTACGTTCAAATACGGCCCGATGCAGCTCGATGCCACCAGCATGACGGCC
>CALIIG010000130.1 GCA_938018155.1 uncultured Prevotella sp. | reverse complement strand
CAGGGTATTATTAAGTAATGACAGTTTGTTTTTAATATTAAAAAGCCATCCAAAGTCAATGCTTTGTATGGCTTTTTATTTGTATAGTTTAAATTCTGTTTTGTAGCGGAAAGTATAAATGAAAAAGGGCGCATCAGAATTAGAAAATTCAGGTGCGTCCCTTATCGTTTGTTTTCTTGTTTCTACACTAAGTATTGTGACGAAATACTTGCATTATTGACAATTCTTCTGATTGTTTCAGCGAAGAGATCAGCCACACTCAGCTGTTTTATTTTGGCACAACGTTGTGTGTAGGGTATCGAATCGGTGAAGACAATCTCTTCAAGTGACGAGTTCTGTACGCGCTCGGTAGCCGGCCCGCTCATCACGCAGTGTGATGCACAAGCCCGTACACTCTTGGCCCCGGCCGACATCATGATGTCGGCAGCTTTCGTAATCGTACCGGCCGTGTCAACCATGTCGTCAACAATAACCACATTCTTGCCTTTTACATCACCAATAATTTGCATTGTGGCTACAACGTTGGCGCGTGCACGTGTCTTATTACAGAGTACCAATGGACAGCCTAAATATTTTGCGTATGTGTTGGCACGCTTCGAACCGCCCACATCAGGCGACGCTACAACAAGGTCTTCGAGGTGCAGACTTTGGACGTAAGGTAACAGAATATTGCTTGCATAGAGGTGGTCAACAGGCACATTAAAGAACCCCTGTATTTGGTCGGCGTGCAGGTCCATCGTAATTAAACGGTCAATTCCTGCAACACTAAGCAGGTCGGCAACGAGCTTTGCACCGATACTTACCCTTGGTTTGTCCTTCCGATCCTGACGTGCCCATCCAAAGTAAGGTATTACAGCGATGACGTGTCGTGCCGAAGCGCGCTTGGCTGCATCAATCATAAGCAGAAGCTCCATGAGGTTATCAGAATTGGGAAAGGTGCTTTGCACGAGAAAAACATCGCGTCCACGAATTGATTCTTCGTAGGAAACGGCAAATTCACCATCCGAAAATTTAGTAACTAACAGGTTACCCAGCGGACACTCTAGGCTTGCACAGATCTTTTCTGCAAGGTATCTCGAGCTGGTTCCCGAGAATACCAGGAAAGAGTTTTTTTCGTCACTCATTTTGTTTGCGTTTTATATAATAAAAGTGTGGTTCCCGTTACAGTTGCAAAAGTATGAAAAATCATCTATATAAGCAATAATATTATAAAATAAACTACCTTTGCAAGCAAAAACAACGCTATATGAAAGTGGACCTTACAACGTTCGGGCAGGTGCATTATCCAGTTTATGTTTTGGAGGAACGGCGGCTCCGTGATAATCTGAAATTGATTGCAAGTGTAGCCCGTGAAGCTGGTGTTGATATTATACTGGCCTTTAAGGCTTACGCCCTTTGGAAAACATTTCCTATATTTAAGCAGTATATTAGTGCTACAACAGCCAGTTCTTTGAACGAGGCCCGACTGGGATTTAAAGAGTTTGGCAGCCCCACGCATACCTTTTCGCCTGCATATACCGATGACGAAATTGACGAAATAGCCCGTCTTTCAAGCCATATTACATTTAATTCGCTCTCTCAGATGGCTCGTCTCGCCGAACGAACTAAACGGGTAAACCCGTCAGTGAGCCTCGGATTACGGATTAATCCCGAGTACAGTGAGGTGGAAACCTTGCTTTATAATCCTTGTGCACCCGGCACACGCTTTGGTATTTCCTGCGACAAACTGCCCGACAGACTTCCCGAATATATCGATGGCTTTCATTGTCATTGCCATTGTGAAAGCGGTGCGGATGCGTTCAAACGCACACTTGCCCATATTGAAGAGCGGTTTGCCCGATGGTTTCCACAGCTCAAATGGATTAATTTTGGAGGCGGACACCTCATGACACGTAGGGATTATGATGCGTCTTCTCTTATTCATACATTGAAGGAGTTTCACAAAAAGTACCCTAATCTGAAGATAATACTCGAGCCTGGAAGTGCCTTCGCGTGGCAGACAGGACCTCTTGTCAGTCAGGTCGTAGACGTGGTTGAGGATAAAGGCATCACGACGGCAATACTCAACGTGAGTTTTACCTGCCATATGCCCGACTGTTTAGAGATGCCTTACCAGCCCGATGTGCGCAATGCCGTGAAGTTGGATGAGGCCAAAGGCAAATATGTATACCGGTTGGGCGGAAACTCATGCCTTAGCGGCGACTTTATGGGTTATTGGCAGTTTGACCATGAACTACAGATAGGAGAGAACATCATATTTGAAGATATGCTCCATTACACTACCGTTAAAACCAATATGTTCAATGGTATTAACCATCCTGCGATAGCACTGGCATCGCCCGATGGCGAATTGACAATTCTTCGTAAGTATGGTTATGAGGATTATAAGTTGCGTATGGATTAACAGAGCTGTTGTATGATGTTGCCCGTCTTTTTGTTTTCGTAACGGAAGACGGGCTTTTCATTGTCCAAAAAGAGGTTCATAAATGGATTTCTGAATATGAAAAGGCAGACTGGAATTACCAGTCTGCCAAATGTCTGTTACGCCTGATTTCAGATATTATGAGGGCTTTCCTTTAAATATAAGTTATGGCGGAGATGAGATATTTACAGGCTCTCATCCTCCGGACGTATGAGGCGACGTTTTATTCTGGGCATATGCTTCTTATTCTTTAGCCATGCTTCTTTACGTTCCTCGTATTCGAGCCGGTGGCGTTCGAGGAAATTGTCAGCCATTATTTGAATCTACTGTAAATAACATCAACCTTGATGGGACTATTGTATGTTGTGCCCTTTACCAGTTTTGTGCTTGACAACGACATGTCATTAGCTATACTTGTAACAGATGATGGAGTAGAAGCCGTTGGATAATACGAGTATGGACGTCCGGGATACCTGGAATTTTGATTCGATGTTGATGCTGTTACCAATGATACAGGAACCAGGACAACCTTATTCCAGTTTGCAGAGCGACTGCTGCTGTTGATACGGTACATAGAACTTATCATACCTGCGATGTTATTAAAGTCGTATGTATTACCGTATGGAGAAGTACTTGTCCCATATGCCCACGTTGCGACGAAGGAATTCTTGTTATTATACATCTCATTGTTTTCGAAGAACGAGTAAAGAGAGTCCCTCGGGATCATCAGAATATGCTCCGGAGTAGGGAAGAAGCTGTTGTTGGAATGTACATGGTTAATACGCGAGATAGACAATTTAGCCACAGAAATGGTATCCTTTTCGTGCCCATTCATGATCTCTTCCACCGGGAGGGTCATCTCTGTAAAGATACCAGCAGGAGTTTTTAGGTAAGTACAGCTTACATTTGAAGCCAAATTGGCAATAGCGTTCTTATCATTAGTAACAGTCGTTGACTGCAAAACCTCTTTTGTTCCCCAGAATACGGTGACACCATGGTATACGGTATCTCTGTACTGCGTTACTTCATTGCCACCGACATGTGTCTTATGGGCAACCCTACCACTATACTTAAAGTATATGTTAAGTTGAGAAATCTTAATATATGCCATGTTCCCAATGCCACTTTTATGCTTAAAAAGGAAGCCGGGGACTACGTTGTTTTTGAACGTGTAAGCATTTTTGAAATTTAAAGGATTGTCATAATACTTACTCATAACATAAGTACCATAGTTGGTATATAACCTGCCATGCTTGTCTGTATACGGTTCGTTCAACTTAATGGTGATGTAAGGTGTATACGTTGACGTGTCGCGCAGGTTCTTTGGAATACTGAAATCAGTCAGGGTATAAACCTTATCTTTATGGATTCCATTTGTACGGACATAGCCTTCCTTCAATGGATCGAAGTTGCTGTAATAGTTCCGGTCTTCATTCATTGGCTTGTTTAGTTCATAGGCAGTCAGTTTCATCGTCTTCGTACTGTCACCATAGTGCTTTGAATAGAAAAGTCTGATTTCGCAAGAATCGGCTTTAACTACTCCCTTTACGAGGTTACCGCCTGCATCGTATGTCACAATGCTGTCTTTGTCAGGGAATTTGTAGTTCTCCAAAGAGTAGAATTGAGTCATAAAATCTCCTGTAACATACGAACCAGTCTCGGGATCAAGCACCTTCCCAAGGTAACCAATGTTATTTCGTGAAAGAACAGAGTCGGCAATAATAGACTGACTTGCCACATCAAAAGAGGCAGATTCTATCTTAACTCCATCCGTAATATTTGAAAGGGAAGAGCCAATACTATCGGTAGAATCGCTGCACGATGCTATCATGCAGCCTGTGAGGATTAATCCTGTAAATAACTTGATGTTCATCACAATGTAACTTTGTTGTAAAGTTTGTGTTGGTAAGGGGAAGAAATCTTGGGCTGACGAGGTTACTCTGTTGCTAAAATCTCATTATAGAAATCTTTATATGCTGCAGCATAATTGGCCTCCTCCGGATATTTCATCAATGGCCGTTTGCTGTTTAAAGCATATTCTAAAAGATCCTTGTTTACATTCTTGCCAGCCTCAATAACTGCATCGCTATAATCTATGGCCATTTTCCCGAGTTCGACAAAATTGAAATCTTCGGAATATGGTTTTAGCAAGTCGGCTTTAGCACTGCCGAATTCTACGCAACGCTTGAAGTTTCCGCCCAACGATGACTTAAATTGGTTATGGAAAAGAGAGGTAATTACCTTCGTGTTTGCGAAAGAAGGGTCGTCATGATATGCCGTTTTGATGTACAAAGGAACTACAGCCGACATCCATCCCTGGCATTGAACGATATCGGGGGTCCATCGTAATTTCTTTACCGTTTCGAGCACACCGCGTGCAAAAAATATTGCACGTTCGCCATTGTCAGGATACTCATCGCCATTCTCATCTTCAGTCATCGACTGTCGACGTATAAAATAATCTTCGTTGTCTATGAAATAAACCTGAAGTCTTGAAACGGGAATGCTGGCAACTTTTATAATCAAAGGATGATCTGTTTCATCAATAACAAGATTCATTCCTGAAAGACGGATAACCTCATGCAATTGTCCCCTCCTCTCATTTATATTTCCCCACTTTGGCATAAAAGTACGAATCTCGAATCCGTTCTCTTGTATCTGCTGAGGAAGATTACGTCCCATTCGAGACAATTCGGTTTCGGGGACATAGGGTATAATCTCCTGGTTGATGAACAATACCTTTTTTCCAGCCATTACAATTCAATCCTAATTTAATTTATGTGGCGCAAAGGTACACAAAAATAACGAATAAACACCTGATTTTGCATGTTTTTATACAAAACCAGGCGTTTTCACGTTTGTTCAATAATTGTCTGTATGCTATACCTTAAGCCCGGCAGGACATTATCTCAATGGCTTTTATTTGCGTTTATTCCACCACAACCAAAGCATCATCTTCCATTACACTTTGCCCCACCTTAACGCAGACGGCAGTTACTTTACCAGCTTTTTCAGCTTCGATATTGTTAGCCATCTTCATAGCTTCCAATACAACAACCGTATCACCAGCCTTAACTTCATCACCAACTTTAACGTTAATGCCAGTGATTGTGCCTGGTAACGGTGCTTTAACAGCATTGGCTGTATTCACGTTGGCCGCAGGAGCAGCCTCGCTGTCGGCTTCTTCCTGTGCAGGTTTACCCAATACTGTTTTCTTCTTTTCTTCCTCTGCAGGCTTCTCCATACCCACGTCGTAAGCCTCTCCATTTACTTTAAGGCTGGCGATATTTGTATCTTCATTGACGTTTTCAATCTCAACCAGATACTCTTTACCATTGATTGTATATTTAAATTCTTTCATTTTACTTTATGGTTTAGCTGTGAATGAGAGTATTTTTGCATCCCAAAGCGTTTGCTTTGGCCTGATAGTTATTACCCCCGGCTCTTTATCGTGTACATTATTACCTTGAAACTCATAGAGTGCCATGGCAATAGCTGCATAAATATTCTTATCCATCACGATTGATTTTTGCAATTAATGATTTTCTTTTTGCCTGTATTTACTGTACTTTCGCTTTTACATGGGCATACATCCATGCTTTTTTGCAGGGAGCGACTGACGCTTATGTGCCAGCTGTGCAAGGCCTCTGCAAATGCGGAAGCGTGTATTTCGGGGTTCAATTACATCATCGATGTATCCGAATTGTGCTGCCTGGTAAGGATTTGCAAAGGTATTTGTATACTCCTCTTCCTTCTCAGCGAGGAACGTTTGTACGTCTCCGCCCTCCTCTTTTACGGCTTTTGCTTCTCTCGCACAAAGCACAGCTACTGCCCCTGACGCTCCCATTACGGCTATTTCAGCCGTTGGCCATGCAAAGTTAAGGTCGGCACGCAGCTGCTTACATCCCATAACGATATGGCTTCCACCGTAGCTCTTGCGCAGGTTGATGGTGATTTTCGGTACCGTTGCCTCGCCGTAGGCGTAAAGCAACTGTGCACCATGCAGGATAACGGCATTGTATTCCTGTCCTGTTCCAGGCAGGAAGCCGGGAACATCCACAAGGCTGACAATAGGAATATTGAAAGCATCGCAGAACCGTACAAACCTTGCGCCCTTGCGACTTGCGTTTACATCGAGTACACCGGCATAGGCAGCGGGCTGGTTGGCCACAATACCGACGCTCTGACCGTTGAAGCGTGCAAAGCCAGTAATGATGTTTTTGGCAAACTTCGGCTGCACTTCGAAGAACTCATTGTTATCGGTAATTGCAGTAATTACCTTGTACATGTCGTATGCCTTGTTCGGATCGTCAGGCAGAATCTCATTCAAAAGGTCCGACTTACGGTCAATAGGGTCGTTACATTCTGTGCGCGGAGCCTCTTCGGTATTGTTTGAAGGAATGTAGCTCAGGAGCTTTTTCATCATCTCCATAGCCTCTTCCTCGGTCTTTGCAGTGAAGCTTGTCACGCCGCTTTTGGAAGAATGTACCGATGCTCCGCCCAAATGTTCGGCGTCAATATCCTCTCCTGTAACGGTCTTTACAACCTTAGGGCCTGTAAGGAACATATAGCTTGTGCCTTCAGTCATGAGGATAAAGTCGGTCAATGCTGGTGAATACACGGCACCACCTGCGCACGGACCCATAATGGCACTGATTTGAGGAATCACTCCCGACGCCAAAATGTTGCGTTCAAATATCTCTCCATATCCGGCAAGTGCAGAAATACCTTCCTGGATTCGCGCCCCGCCCGAGTCGTTCATACATATTACTGGTGCACCGTTTTGCATGGCCATGTCCATCACCTTGCAAATTTTCTGTGCCATTGTCTCTGATAAAGAACCGCCGTTAACCGTGAAGTCCTGTGCATATACGTATACCAACCTGCCGTCAATTGTTGCGGAACCTGCTACAACACCGTCGCCGGGAAACTGCTTTTTCTCCATACCGAAGTTATGGCAACGATGTAGTTTAAACATGTCATATTCTTCAAAGCTGCCCTTGTCAACCAGCATGTCAATGCGTTCACGGGCTGTATATTTCCCACGTGCGTGCTGTTTGTCAATCGCTTTCTGCCCACCGCCGAGATAAGCCTGCTCACGTTTGGCTACAAGCTCTTTGATTTTTTCAGTTTGCTTACTCATATTTTATCTGTTATTCTGTAATTTACAATTGTCCGCAAAGTTACAAATTAAAATCGATATATATTAAATGATGTTTTTTATTTAATGTTATTTTAGTAGCATGGCATCATTGATGTGTCGCCAGTTAGTCGATATATCGTTTTAAGATGTCTGTATATTCGTCTGTTCTACGGTCACGAAGGAACGGCCACCAACGCCTAACCTGCTCGCTGTGCGCCAAATCGATATTCACAATAGGGCTTTCTTCCTCGTTCTCTGAAGCCTGATAGCATAGCTCTCCTTGCGGACCGGCGATGAAACTTGAGCCCCAAAACTGTATTCCTGCGGTTTGGTGGCTCGGGTCTTCTTCCCATCCCACGCGGTTTACAGCCACAACAGGCAGACCGTTGGCTATGGCATGTCCGCGCTGAACCGTTGTCCAGGCTTCGCGCTGACGGGCCTGTTCTTCTGCCGAATCGCTCGATTCGTAGCCTATTGCCGTCGGATATATTAATATCTGTGCACCTTGAAGGGCCATCAAACGGGCAGCTTCGGGATACCATTGGTCCCAGCACACCAACACTCCCAACCGCCCAACTGAGGTGTCAATGGGGTGGAAGCCCGTATCGCCGGGCGTAAAGTAGAACTTTTCGTAGTATGCAGGGTCGTCGGGGATGTGCATTTTGCGGTACATACCTGCAATAGTGCCGTCCTTTTCCAATACTACAGCCGTATTGTGATAAAGACCGGGGGCACGCTTTTCAAACAGCGAGGCAACGATAACTACGCCAAACTTCCGTGCCAATTGGCCGTAGAGCTGTGTCGACGGGCCTGGTATGGGTTCGGCCAAATCAAAATTATTCACATCCTCAACCTGGCAAAAGTAGAGCGAATTATGAAGTTCCTGCAAAACAATAAGCTGTGCACCGCGTCGAGCCAGGTCTTCAATGCCTTCAACAAGGCGTTGTATATTTTCTTTCATATCGGCAACATTATGTTGCTGTAACATCCCTGTTCTGGTTTCCATATTCTATATTATTGTGAGAATTTCGTTATATTGTTTTATCTAATTACGCCATAAGGGTATTGCATGGTGAGGCAATGCAGCGACCCATGCTGCCTTACAACGGTTGTTGCATCTATGCAAACAACTTCCTTATCGGGGAAAGCTCGCCGGATGATGCATGCAGCCTCGTCATCTTTACTTTTTTGTCTATATGTCGGTACAATGACTGAGCGGTTCAATATCACAAAATTGGCGTAGGTTGCAGGCAGCCGTTGCCCGTCATCATACATGGCATCGGGCATCGGCAGTTTCAGCAAACGGTAGCCTTTACCGTTTAATGTGTTCAGCTTTTTAAGCTCTTCCTCTAATAAATTAAAGTCGGCGAACTGTTCATCTTCCTTATCATCGCATCCCTGATAAACAATAGTGTCGTCGGGGCACAGCCTTACAATGGTATCAATGTGTCCGTCTGTATCGTCGCCTACGAGTTTTCCATGTTGCAACCACACAATACGCCTGGCATTAAAGCATTTCAATAACATATTGTTTATATCGCGTTGATTCATAGGTTGATTCCTGTTCGGGGCAAGAAGACAAAAGTTTGTTGTCATAATGGTTCCCTTACCGTCGCTCTCTATCGACCCGCCTTCGAGCACAAACTGGTCAGAAGTCTCCATCTTACCGTTGAAGGCGTGCTGCTCAAACAGACTTTGTGTGATACGATTGTCGTGTTGCCATTCAAATTTTTCGCCCCAGCCGTTAAACTTGAAGTTAAGCAACAGCGGCCCTTCGTTTTGTGGGCTGTAGCCGTTAACGGGCATAAGTGTTATAGGTGCGTGGTCACGGGCCCATGTATCGTTGTTTTTACATGCAAAAATCCTTATATTCCGCATGCTCTCTTGTGGAATATTTTCCTCCAAAATACGTTTTACTTCGTCGGGATATTGAGCTGCAACAACTAATTTTTCCTGCCTGGAGATTTCGCGGGCAAGCTGTATAAAAGTTTCTGTTATTTCGTTGAGGCAGGGTGCCCAGTCAGTATTCTTATGGGGCCATGTAAGTTGAATACCACTTTGTTCGGCCCATTCGGCCGGAAGAACGTATGCTGTGTGCCTGTCATTCATGGCAAAAACGTTTTATAATCAATTCGCATAGATGCAAAATTAAGTAATAAACTTGACATAGCCGTTTTGATATTGGAAAAACATATTTCTTTTATCTTACTTCCTTAAAAAGTTGAACCTTTCATGTTTCTTTCCTTTTATATCATGGAAACTGTCGTAATATTTGGTTCATTGTTGCTTTTTATTTGTTGCTTTCTTCTGTGCTTGTCATCGTCCGACGGCCGTCAGCAGCGCGTACGACGGTCGTCACACCC
>CALIIG010000129.1 GCA_938018155.1 uncultured Prevotella sp. | reverse complement strand
CAAACGTTTTAAGGAAGTAGTAGAGATTGCCAACAGCCCCGAGACCATCATTCAGGACCGTACTATCTTTGAAGATGCACGCATCTTTGCACCTAATCTGCACGATCAGGGCTACATGAGCGACCGTGATTTCCAGAACTATAGCGACTTGTTTGACCTGATGATGTCCTTAGTGAAGTTGCCTCAATTGATGATTTATATCCGCTCGAGCATTCCGACACTCGTCAAGCACATTGAAAAGCGAGGACGGTCGTTTGAGAAAAGTATCCGCATTGACTATCTGACGGGACTTCAGGAGCGTTACGAGAACTGGATAAAAAGCTATAAAGGCGAGCTTATCATTATTGACGGTGACAAGATTAGCTTCGAAGATACCCCCGAAGACTTCAGGAAAGTGACCGATATGATTGACGCAAGTCTGTACGGTCTTTTTCCCATGGGTAAAGGAAACAAATAAATTTTAAACCGGAAACTTCCAACAACCTAACATAAATAGTATAGTTATGGCTGACACTATCGAAATAAAGAATGAGAGCATTAATGAGATTGTTGTGTCGAAAAGCGGTGGACAACCCGTCTTACTCATCGCTTTAAAGAGTAATTATCAAAGTGCTCCACAATATATACGCTACTTAAAGCGCGAATATGAGGGTGCAAGAGAACTGCAGCATGAGAATATTTTGAAAGTCAACAGCCTGAAAGAGGTTGACTGTTACGGCACTTGTATCGAGACCGAATGGCAGGATGCCCGTACATTGGCAGAATATCTGGAGGAAGGACACTCCGCAGACGAGAAGAAACACGTGGTTAGAGGCGTGGCCGCCGCACTGCGATATATGCACGAGAACGGCCATGTGCACGGTGCTGTCAATACTCATAACATTTTTATTACAACAAAAGACGATGATGTTAAGCTGTTAAGCATTCGGCCTCGATATACAGATAACCTGAAACGTCCCGTCGAAGAATTGAGGTTTATTGCGCCAGAAACCAGGGATGGTACAGTGGCATTAGATGCACGTGCTGATATATTCTCATTGGGTGTATTGATAAAAGAGATGGCGTTGGGTACAGAATACCAGCCCATTATTACCACATGTACCCATTTCGGGCGCAACGAACGCTATACTTCAGTTGAAGAACTAATGGAGGTTTTCAACCATCCACGCGGGGCAAGGCCTGACAAAAAGACACACAATACGACGGGTAATAACAAGCAAATGGCTGTTTTCGCAGCTGTTATTGGAGTATTGGTAATTGTGGCTGCAGCACTGTTTTATTCGCAAAACGGCGATAATAATAAGGCAACACAAACTTCTGACACCGAAATGGCAGACTCTACCCATAATCAGAACGAACAAATAACTGCCAATTCAGAGGCCGGAGACCATGGCGTTACAGTAGAAAATAATCAGCAAGATGTTGTAAAAGCAACAACATCAGCCAATCAATTCAGCGGCAATAATGCTTATTTAAACGACATTGTCCCGCAAATGCAGATTGATTTAGACAAAATTTACAATTCGAGTACAAAAAAAAGTGTCGTTCGTCGCAAAGTAAAAAGATATTATAAAGGCCTAAGAGCAACGCTCAAAGACAAGTCAACAGAACAGCTTGGGGCTTTTGACAAAGCCTTTGCCGATTATAATAACAGTAAAAAATAAACGTTACGATTAAAAGAATCGGTAAGTACCGTGTTAAAAAGCAAACAAAAATCACTGCTCTTTATCTTGGTATTGCTACTGCCCCTTCCAGTAGTCGCACAAAGTAAAGGTAACCCACTACGTGACAGCCTGGCGTTGGCAACACGCACTTTAGCTTATCACCCAGATTCAACAGACTTGCGTTTGCGTAAGGCTGCGTGGAATATGCAGCTCGATGAGTGGCAATATGCCAAGGATGAATACGATTATGTGCTCGCCAAACAACCCACAAACATTGCAGCTCTCTATTATCGGGCCTACTGTA
Source organism: uncultured Prevotella sp. (assembly GCA_938018155.1). Taxonomy (GTDB): domain Bacteria; phylum Bacteroidota; class Bacteroidia; order Bacteroidales; family Bacteroidaceae; genus Prevotella. The sequence continues at coordinate 16,431 of CALIIG010000129.1, read as the reverse complement.
ATGAACGTCTTCATCGCTACAATTTTGCACGACTCGACTACCAAAACCTGCTTATCATTATTCCTGGAAACTTTGAAGCGCGCCTCGGACTGGCACTTCTTGACCAGAAAGACAGCCATTACACTGAGGCTTTAGATGGTATAAACCGTTTGGTTGCAGCTTTTCCTGACTCAGCTTTGGCTTGGGCGGCCAGGGCTGGCATTGAGGAAGAGCAGCACATGCTGGAGTTGGCAGAATATGATTACGGCGAAGCTCTGAAGCGCGATAAGGGAAATACCCACTACTTGCTGAACAGAGCCGACATAAGAATAAGGCTAAAAAAATATTCAGAAGCCCGAAACGACCTTAACAATATTGTACGCTCAGGAACTCCCAAGGCTGCATTGAAGGAATGGTATGATAAGCTAAGGTAGAACCTTACACTGAAATGACAATAAAATTTTATAGTCTTTATGATGCAAGATAAACCATCTGCATGATAAAGGCTATTATTTTTACTACCTGTTTATAATATAATAAGGTGTAATGGTTTATGATATGCTATCTCCCTGTTATGTAGAAAACGTATAATTTGCATATATTTTGAAAAAAGAATCTTATATAGTTTGTTTCTGTCACTTATTTTATTATATTTGCTTCATATAACCTAAAAACTACGTTGACATACATTGACTTAAACCTTAAAGGCCCACGCCAGCTTAGTTTTTACCTTGCGATGGAAGAGTTTGTTGCCCGAAACATGAAACAAAAGGGCGATAAGTTTTTTATGTGGCAGGTGGAACCCACCGTCATTTTTGGCCGTAACCAGATTGTTGAGAACGAAGTGAACCTCGAATATTGCCGGCAACACGGTATTAAAATGTTCAGAAGGAAGAGCGGCGGCGGCTGTGTGTATGCCGATATGAGCAATGTTATGCTCTCGTATATTACAGATACTGAAGATATTGATACCATATTTTCGCGCTATCTGCACATGATTTGCGAAACCTTAAAGACGATAGGTCTGCCCGATGTGCATCCAAGCGGTCATAATGATATTATGATTGGTGAACGGAAAGTGAGCGGAAACGCCATCTATCACATGCCAGGGAAGACTATTGCACACGGCACTTTATTATACGATACGGACATGGAGCACATGCTACACGCCATAACGCCATCGAAACAAAAGCTGTCAAAACATGGAATTGAAAGCGTAAGACAACGCATTTGTTTGCTTAAGGATTATACAGATTTGCCCTTTAGTGAGATAAGACACCTTATCAGGGAACACCTTTGTGACGAAACCATCACTTTAAATAGTTGTGATATAAAAGAAATTGAAGCCATAGAACTGGAATATCTTAAAAGAAAATTTATATATGGAAAATAAAAAGACATGCCTTTATGACCGCCATATAGCACTTGGAGCAACCATTTCGCCATTCGGCGGTTTCGATATGCCCATACAATATACCTCTATTATAGAAGAGCACAAAGCCGTACGCAACCACTGTGGCGTCTTTGACGTAAGCCATATGGGCGAGATTGTGATAAAGGGAAGACAGGCAACTGAGTTTGTTAACCATATTTTTACGAACGATATAAACCATTTAGCCGTTGGGAAAGTAATGTATGGCATGATGTGTTACGACGATGGAGGCACTGTTGATGACACTTGCATATGCCGGATGGAGGAAGAAACGTACTTCATGACCGTCAATGCGGCCAATATAGAAAAGGATATAAGCTGGATAAATACGAATGCAAAAGGATATGATGTTGAAATAATCGACATGAGCGAATACTATGGACAGCTTGCCATTCAAGGGCCGGAGTCGGAGGAAATTGTAAGCAAGGTGTCAGGAATATCCTGCTACGACCTGCACTTTTATGAAGTAAAGACTCTCGAAAAGGATGGCGAAGAAATTGTCATATCCCGTACAGGCTACACCGGTGAGGACGGATTTGAACTGTATGGCTCGCATAAGTTTATTGTCTCACAATGGGATAAGCTGATAAATTCAGGACAATGCAAGCCCTGTGGCTTAGGATGCCGCGATACTTTACGCTTTGAAGTGGGGCTTCCATTGTATGGAAACGAACTATCTGCCGAAATAAACCCCATTATGGCAGGATTGGGAATGTTTGTCAAATTGGACAAAACAGAGTTCATTGGGCGCGAAGCTCTACTGCGCCAAAAGGCTGAAGGCGTAACAAAACGCCTGCGAGGGATAGAGCTTAACGACAATGCCATACCGCGACATGGCTATAATGTACTGAAGAATGGGGTTGTTGTGGGATATGTTACTACTGGTTATCGACTTATCTCTACAAACAAAAGCTGTGCTGTTGCCCTCATTGACGCCTCGCTTAAATTAGGCGATTCCGTAGAAATTCAGATTAGAAAGAAGACTTTCCCCGGTATCATCGCCAGGAAAAAATTCTATGATAAGCACTACCACCAATCATAATTTAATCGTAAAATCGGGCATATCTGCCCCACTCCGTCATATCAAAGTATACAAATAATCACCTAAAAATCAAATAATATGAGCAAATTTGAAGAAGGACTCTATTATAGTGAGTCACACGAATACGTTAAAGTTGAAGGCAACGAGGCTTATATCGGCATTACTGATTATGCACAACATGAGCTTGGTAACGTGGTTTATGTTGACATGCCCGATGTAGACGATGAACTTGTAGCGGGTGAAGAGTTCGGTGCTGTGGAAAGCGTGAAGGCCGCCAGCGACCTTTTGGCTCCTGTTAGTGGTATAGTAACGGCCGTCAATGACGATTTGGAGGATAATCCCGAACACATCAATCAGGATGCGTTTGCATCGTGGATTGTTAAGGTTAAGCTCACTAATAAAGACGAACTTAACCAGCTAATGGATGTGAATGCGTATAAAAAGTTTACCGGAAAATAAATAAAATACAAGATAAACGGAAATATGCCATATAAGTATTTTCCACACACGCAGCAGGATATCGACGATATGCTTGCACGATGCGGTGTAAATTCTATTGACAATCTTTTCTCAGAGATCCCCGAATCTGTCCGTTTTCGCCAGGAATTACATATTCCGGAGGAAAAGAGCGAGATTGAAATCAGACAATTTTTTGATAATTTGGGAAAAGAAAACCGACAGCTAACGTGCTTTGCAGGAGCAGGAGTTTACGATAAATACACGCCTGCCGTTATCCCCTCATTGGTTAACCGCAGCGAGTTTCTGACGAGCTACACCCCCTATCAGGCCGAAGTTTCGCAAGGAACATTGCATTATATTTTTGAGTTTCAAACCATGATGGCCGAACTTACCGGCCTTCCCGTGTCCAATGCATCCATGTATGATGGTGCCACTGCTACGGCAGAGGCCATGCTTATGGCTGCAGCGGCGAGCCGAAAAGCCAATACAGTACTTGTAAGTGAGACCATAGACCCAAAGATAATGGCAGTTTTGCAGACTTATGCACACTTTTGTCATGTCGACCTTAAAACAATTCCGTCACGTGACGGCATCACCGACAAAGAACATCTACGCTCCATAATAGCAGAAAATAGTGTGGCAGGCGTCATCGTTCAGCAGCCTGACTATTGGGGAATAGTTGAGGATTATACGGGATTTGCTGACATTTGTCACGAGGCTGGTGCCCTTTTCGTGATGAATTGCAACCCGTCAGACCTCGCCTTGCTAAAGTCGCCGGGCGAATGGAACGCCGATGTTGCCGTAGGCGATGGTCAGTCACTGGGCATCCCCATGTCGTGGGGAGGTCCCTATGTGGGTTATATGTGCTGCACTGATAAGCTGATGCGTAAAATGCCCGGGCGCATAGTGGGCCAGACAATTGACGAAAACGGCCAGCGTTGCTTTGTATTAACCTTGCAGGCAAGAGAACAACACATACGCCGTCAGAAAGCAACGTCGAATATTTGCTCCAACCAAAGTTTGATGGCACTGTGGGTAACCATCTACCTCAGCATCATGGGCAAAGAAGGATTAAAGGATATTGCCCGCCTCTCATGCGACGGAGCCCACTATCTTTATGACCAATTGTTGCAGACAGGCCGATTCAAACCCGTATACAATCAGCCTTTCTTTAACGAATTTGTCGTTGAATATGATGGTGATATAAAGGCTTTGCAAAATAACTGGACAAAAGAAGGTTTCTTTGGCGGCATCCGGACGAGCGAGCATAACTTGCTGTTTGCCGTAACCGAACAACGCACAAAGGAACAGATTGACAAGCTGGTTTCGACCATTTTATAAAATAAAAGTTATTGCTATGAACAATAAACTATACGGCAATTTGATATTTGAATTGTCACATACAGGTTCAAAGGCCTGCAGTTTGCCCAAAAGCCACTTTCCTCATTTTGAATTATCTCCCGATAAATACCGTAGCAACGACGCGCGTTTACCCGAGTGTGACGAGCTTACCGTGGTGCGTCATTATACCAATCTAAGTGCAAACAACTTCGGGGTTAACAACGGTTTCTATCCTCTTGGCTCGTGTACCATGAAGTATAACCCTGTTATTGATGAAGAAATTGCCTCGCATCCGGCCTTCAGAAACCTGCATCCTTTGCAACCTGCCGATACTGTGCAGGGGGCAGAAAAGGCCTATGAGCTATTGGGTAGCTGCCTATCTGAGCTTACCGGCATGAGCAAGTTTACGCTTAATCCCTGTGCAGGTGCTCACGGTGAGCTTACAGGGCTGATGATTATTTGTGCATATCATGAGAGTAGAAACGATAAAGGCCGCACAAAAATTATTATTCCCGATTCGGCTCATGGCACAAATCCGGCATCAGCAGCCATGTGCGGACTTGAGGTTGTTGAGGTAAAGAGCACCGCCGACGGGCGCGTTGACGTTGAACATCTAAAGACTCTGCTATCGAATAACATTGCGGGCATGATGATGACCAACCCCAACACGCTTGGATTATTCGAATATGATATTCCCGAAATTACGCAATTGATTCACGATTGCGGTGGTTTGATGTATTATGACGGTGCTAATCTTAATCCGCTACTTGGACAATGCCGCCCGGGTGACATGGGTTTTGACGTGATGCACGTCAATCTTCATAAAACTTTTTCGACGCCTCATGGCGGCGGAGGCCCCGGTTCGGGACCGGTTGGTGTACGTAAAGGTCTTGAGAATTTTCTGCCATTAAACAATTACAGAGGCACTTTCGACGATGCACGTCAACAGACGGGCAACCGCATCCCTCCCATTATTATTCACCCTTACCATGGCAATTTCGCCGTAGAGCTGCGTGCTTTAGCTTATATTCTTAGCTTGGGTAAAGAACATATCAGCCAGGCAGGTGCACTGGCAACGCTGAATGCCAACTACATTAAAGAATGTTTAAAGGACGATTACGAACTGCCCGTTGAAGGATTATGCAAGCACGAGTTTGTGTTTAACGGCTTAAAAGACAAGTCTAACGGTGTAACAACGATGGATATAGCCAAGCGACTGCTCGATTATGGCTTCCACGCCCCTACCATTTACTTCCCGTTGCTCTTCCACGAGGCCATGATGATTGAGCCTGCAGAAAATGAAAGCAAGATAACGCTCGACCAGTTTATTCACATTATGCACACCATTGCACGCGAAGCCCGTGAAAATCCGGAACTCGTTAAATCGGCACCTCATAATGCTCCCATCCGTCGCGTGAACGATGTGCAGGCTGCAAGACAGCCCGTTGTGACCTGTCACTTCCCCAATACCTGAATTTTATATTTGTTTTCATATCCTTTTCCCCATTTCATAACACAAATGTTTACATCCGATTTAATTATTATCGGCAGCGGTCCTGGTGGTTATCGCGCTGCCGATTACGCCGCACGTAACGGCCTAAGCGTCACAATTATTGAAAGTAAACAGGCCGGAGGTACCTGCCTTAACACAGGATGCATTCCCACCAAGGCCCTTGCACACGATGCAAACTTGCAGAAACGCACCTGGGCTGAAGCCATAAGGCGTAAAGACGAGGTGGTTGAGCAGCTTGCAAAAGGTGTAGAAGGCTTACTGTCGCAACAAGGAATAACACGGGTCAATGGCCATGCCAGGTTTAAAGATGCACATACCGTTATGGTGGGTGAAGCGTTATATACCGCACATAATATTATTATTGCAACGGGTTCACGCCCGGCTCTCCCGCCGATAGCGGGCTCAGAGCTACCCCATGTCATCACCAGCAACCAGCTGTTATCGCTCAAAGAGCTTCCCAAAAGCCTGTGTATCATTGGTGCCGGAGTTATAGGGATGGAATTTGCATCCTTGCTTAATCGTTTCGGATGCAAGGTAACGGTGATAGAATACTTAAAAGAGTGCCTCAATAACTTCGATAATGACATTGCAAAACGTGTCAGAAAGCAGATGGAACGGCGTGGAATTGATTTCCATTTGTCGTGCAAAGTAACGCAAATTACAGAAACGGAGGTGCACTTTGAAGACAAAAGGGGGCATGAAAACAGCGTAAAAAACGATCTGACGATGATATCAACGGGCCGTGTTGCCAACCTTACGGACTTAGGACTTGAGAATACTGGCATTGATTTTACGCCCAAAGGGATAATTGTTGACGACAATATGCGAACAAATATACCCCATATTTACGCCATTGGCGACTGCAACGGGCGTCAGCTCCTCGCCCATGCGGCGACCTTTCAGGGATTTAAAGCCGTTAATTCAATATTGGGAAAGGCCGACCATATCAATTTAAACATTATGCCCGCAGCCGTTTTTACCAATCCTGAAACAGCATGCGCAGGTATGAACATGCAAATGGCGCAGGAACAAGGGCTGAATGCGCAGGAACGAAAAGGCTTTTACAGGGCCAACGGAAGAGCCGTAGCCATGGAGGCTGATGAGGGTATGGTGAAACTCGTAACCAATGAAAGCGATACCATTATCGGCTGTCATGCCTATGGTTGCCATGCAGCAGATATTGTACAGGAGGTGGCATGCTTGATGAATTTGGGTGCTACACGTACCCGTCTGGCCGATATTGTGCACATTCATCCTACCATAGCCGAGGTGTTGCAGGACCTTGCACGGCAATAAGCACATCCGGTTTCAATAAAGATTACCTTATGAAAGCAGAGATATTATCCCTGCTTTTTTCTGTCTTTACATCAATTCTCTGAGTGTTCGACGGCCGTCAGCAGCGCATACGACGGCCGTCATACGCATTGTTCGACGATCGTCAGCAACGCTGCTGACGGCCGTCGAACAGCCACCGTTATTACGTAATTGTCACACAACAAAGTGCTTAATCATTAAGAGAACAGGCAAAAGAAAAGGAGCATTGTCATGTAACGACAGGCTCCTTTTAAAATTTTACTTCAAAAAGTTCATCACTTTATTGAAATAATGTTGCGTTTTCCTCTTACTGTAACGCATGCCACCGTTCCACGAACGTATTGCATGCTCAATACTATTTAAAGGATTATACTTCGACTGAATAAGTAAAAACATTTCCTTCGACTTCTGAATGCTAAGCCGGTCAGATAATTTAAACCTCTTCTTGCTTTTGCGAGTCTTAAGAATATTGTTGCATTCCGCAACCAGAACAGGTGTAATTTGCATTGCTCCTACAGAGTTACCGCTCACGGCTTGCGGGTTTCCGCCACTCTCAACCTGTATGATTGCTGCTATTACAGGCTCCCAATTAACAATGGTGTTTGACGTTGGATAATCGGATGCACTCGCTGCATTCGTCGTCAATAGTACTAAAAAGAATAAAAATAATAACTTTCTTAAAATTAAATCTTTTAATATTTTCTCCATAATAATTGTTTTCTGGAGTCTGGAAAATATCTCATTTTCCTACAGCTTTATGAGAAACTGTTGCATGCTGTATGAACTCCGTTAGACAAAAGACAGCCACAAAGATGAAGCCATCTCGTTTATCTCTGCAAAGGTACGCAAAATAATCGGTTTACGGCCACATTTAACGTCTTTTCCCATTTCGGGCATGTTCATGAATAACGAAAATAATTAACAAATAAGATTGTAACCGTTTCTTCTCGTCAAACCATTTATACCCTAAAGGGAAAAGATGCCATACACCCCTCAACTGTTATATATTACCAGGATTAATAAAAAAATTATCTCTTAAAAAACCTGTACCATAACAAGGCCGGGACAGTTCAAAAGCTATTTATCAGCTGGATATTCGTACTTGGTTCCTGTCTCGTTAACTAATATTTTACGAAACGATTCGGGATAGCCGGGGCGGGAAACCTTATCGCCTACTCCTTCTGGCGTACGCTTAAACTGCCCGTTAATATCGGGCTTAACAATCATATCATTATATTTTACAATAAGAAAAAAGGCCAAATCTTTCCAACGGGAAAGCATCTGCTGTGCCTTTTCATTGCTATAATCATTAAGGAACTTCAATGCTTCTGCCCGATTAGACGAATAAATCCGGAGAGCCTTTGCCTCAATTTCCTTTTGACTGGCAAAGTAACTTTGTTCTAAAGAGTCGCGGACTTGCTTAAGACTTGGGAACATTAACGAATAACGGGGGTATACCATATTGCTTACCCAGTTGCAAACCCAATAGGCATTTTTCATAGAAAACGTTACGGCATCAGCCCCTGGCGTATTATAACACTCGGGCTGTACGGTGTTTCCACAATATATTGGCGTATAAGCGACCATGTTTCCATCGTCATTTCCAAACCAGAGTATGCCACCAATTTGTCGGGGTAGCCAGTCCCTCATTTGAGAAACAAACGAAAAGGCTGTTTGTTGCGTACTTGCAGGCCGCTCGTTAAAATACTTTTTCCCATTGCATGAGAAAATTAATGGCGTAGGACGATAAGGCATTTGCCACCCCCCTCCGCCGATACTTGTACTATCGAGTGCAAGAGGCGTTCCTTCATAGTGGTCGCGCATGGCCTGTTGTACATCCTGTATAGACAGCTTTTTATCAGGAATGATCCACAAAGGCATGTCTTCTGCATCTTTGTCTTTGCCTAAAGCCCAGGGTAAATAGTGCTCGAATCCTTTCTTAAAACGATTGAAAAAGGCCCAGACACGAGCGTCACAAAAACGTCGTCCTTCAAAATTGGGCGTAGCGTAAACCTGTTTCCAGCTGAAATCTTTATCGTTACCCGTAAACCATCCTTTCGTGCGGGCAAACAGAATAACATCCTTAGCATACATAACATTATGCTTGTCGTTCATGTTAAATTTACCAATCCGGCTTTGATTAGCATGTGCACATATCGCATTATCGGGAATACGCTGTGCAACCCATACCACACCTTTCGAGCCAGGCCCCTTTCCTTGCATCTCCATAATCCAGGCTTCGTTGGGATCGCATATCGTAAAGGTTTCGCCTTCAGAACAAAAACCATAGGTTTGTACAAGAGACGTCATGACATTTATTGCTTCGCGAGCCGTTCTGGAACGCTGTAAAGCAATATAGATGAGAGAACCATAATCAATTAAACCTGTCGGATCGACCATTTCTTCGCGTCCTCCATAGGTTGTCTCGGCAATGGTAACCTGAAACTCATTCATGTTGCCTATTACATTATAAGTTTCAGAAGCCTCTGGAATTTTCCCATGATATTGATGCGTATCCCAATCAATGATTTCGCGCATTTCACCTTTTGCATGCTTCCCTGCGGAATAATGGGCAAGGCTAAGAAACATACCATAGTCGTCAGCATTATAAGTACAGAAAACAGAACCGTCGACAGAAGCCTTCTTTCCAATAATAAAGTTGGTACAAGCAGATAGTTTTGCTCCTGTCAAAAGGAAGATGGAAAATATCAAGTATCGTTTCATCTATTATGTATTGTATTAAAATCAAATTGCTTAAAGAGCTGACATGAAATGCCCTCCTACAAGTTTTATGACTTCATTTTGAATTAACGCCATCAATTTTTGGCGACTGAAGAGACGGTGAACTGTTGTCGCCAGGCATTCCTTGTGGACGCATACGCTGAGAATCGCGTTGGGAACTATCAACAGGAATTTTACTATCAACAGGATTAGGCTTGGCAGACTTCGGGCTGACATGACACCGCATTAAGTAAATATTACTGATATTCATTAATCGTAAAGTTGTAAGTGAGCTATTACTGTTATTATCTTTCGTCAATATAAAATAGCCCTTAACCTCTTTCATGCCTATATTGTTGTTGTCTTCAATCTCAATGCGCTGTGACATGGAAGACGATAACTGTATTGTTCGTGAAATAACACTGTCATTCTTTAATACAACAGCCATTGTTGCGACACCGCTACGTATTCCATCCTGGAAAATAAAGTCGCAATCAAAATTCAGTATTAATTTATCGCCCTTGTGGAAAGTAGAATCTGTTTTAAATGAATAAGAATAAAGATTATACGGCTGATTGGGAATTAAAATAAAAGAACGTTGTGCCTTCCAAACGTCAGCCGTATCACCCGATGCTGAAAAAGAACCGGCATAAAGTCCTTCAGGTGACCCATATTTCTTTGCTTCGTTCTGCATTCGCTCAGCAATATGGTTATATATAGTCTGAAGTTCATCAGTATGACGCATATAATATACCATTGAAGTGTCGAACTTCTCCTTACTTACACCATATTTTTCCAACACTAAAGACCGATATGCAACTAAGTTTTCGTCATAATTCCCGTTAGCTTGCCCTGCCATAGCATCAGCGAGATGATAGTCGTACAGTAGATTCTCCATATCTCCTGCCGAAATAAATTCGGACGGAGTAGATGGCTTACACCCTGTAAATTGTAATATACCAACGATCAGGAAGATGATTCCAAAAAGAAATTTCTTATATTTCATTCTCAATTACACAGCTGAATTAAAATGCCAGTTACCGTTTCTTACTACGTCTAAGGGCGTTACTGAAAGTATCACCCATCGTACTCATATCTTTAGTGCAGAACAGAAACAAACAAATAATTCCTGTTGTAACCGCAGCATCTGCAAAATTAAATATAGGAGAAAAGAAGATAAATTCGTTTCCACCAACAAAAGGAACCCATATGGGCCATGTTGTATGGATAATTGGGAAGTAAAACATATCAACAACCTTTCCCATTAGGAATTTAGAATAGCCTGTTCCAAAATTTACAATTGTAGAAATATTAAAAGGTGTGGAAGAAGAAAACACCAGACCATAGAACATTGAGTCTAATATATTGCCAACCGCACCAGCAAAAATCATTGAGAGAAGAATAACATACAGCAACCTTCCCTTTTGTTTAATAACTTGATAAATATACCAGCCTATAACCGTTACTGCAATGATACGTAATACACTCAAAAAGAGTTTGTTAATCAAAGTAACACCATAGGCCATACCATTATTCTCAATAAAATAAATATAAAACCAATTTGTTATACGAATTGATTCGCCAATAGACATTGATGTCTTAACCAATATCTTTATCGTTTGGTCTATAATAAGAATAGCAATGATTAAAATCAAAGCTACTATACCTTTATTATCGGTAATTTTCTTATACATTAATATTCTTTCTCGATTTTTTTGTAGAAACGTTAAGCGTAGCATGTGGTACAACACGCAATCGTTCTTTAGGGATAAGTTCGCCTGTAATACGATCTATTCCATATGTTTTATTCTCAATACGGGTAAGCGCAGCCTCTAAGGATTTGATAAATCTATATTCACGTTGTGCCTTTTGTACAAGGTTCTCTCTTGTAATAACCTCTGTGCCTTCCTCCAATATATTATAGGATGATGACGTATCAGCGTCTGTGTTTGAGTTGGCATTGCTCAAGTCCTGCATTGCCTCACTATAACTTTGACGAGCTACTGACAGCTTCCTATTAATTATTTGACGAAACTCTTCAAGCTCCTCGTCTGAATAATGTTTGTTGAGTCTCATATAAAATATTAAATCAAAGATTTAAAAAGAAACAAGTTTCCATTTCTATTCTATTTCTAAGATAGAATGGAAACGGAAAACATAATTTATCTATTGTACTTTTCTAATTTGAATATTCAAATTAAAATGATCAAATTCTATTTCAGGACCTTTGTTATTTGCAATAATGATATTATCGGCTAAAACTTGAGACATAATATAATTAGAGAAATCTTTTATAGCCTCGTCAGTTTCAGAACATGGACTTACAGTAACAACAATACGATCCGTAATATCTAAGCCCGTATCTTTTCTCATATTCTGTATTCGGTTTATAAGCTCACGAGCCAAACCTTCCTTACGGAGTTCCGGAGTTAATTCTACTTCTAAGGCGACAGTAATGTTTCCATCGTTACTTACAAGCCAACCCGGAATATCTTCAGATATGATGTCAACATCATCAATATCAACTGAAATCAAATCATCATCTACATGGAAAGAGATTGTACCCTGCTTTTCAAAGGCTGTGATTTCTTCTTGTGTTAAGCTCTCCATCTTGGCTGCTACGGCTTTCATTTGTCTGCCGTATTTTTTACCCATGATACGGAAGTTGCACTTTACTTTCTTAACAAGAATCCCCTGGCCTTCTGCAAACTTTAATTCTTTGACATTTACTTCGTTCAGAATTAAGCCTTTTACAGCTTCAATATGTTCCTTCTGTTCCTGATCTATTGCAGGAATCATAATTTGTTGTAGCGGTTGCCGAACTTTAATATTCACTTTTCTACGAAGAGCAAGGACCATAGATGTAATTTTTTGCGCAATATCCATTCGCTTCTCAAGGTCTTCATTAATAAGGGTATAATCTATTTCCGGGAATTTTTCGAGATGAACAGATTCTTTATTACCTCCTAAATCATGATATAATTGATCCGCATAGAAAGGTGCGAAAGGCGCAAGGAGTTTTGAGATAGTAAGTAAACATGTGTAAAGTGAAGAGTAAGCAGCAAGTTTATCATTACTCATCTCTTTGCCCCAGAAACGTTTTCTATTAAGCCTGACATACCAATTACTTAAATCGTTATTCACAAAGGAATCGATTAGACGACCAGCACGTGTTGGATCGTAGTTGTCTAATTCACATTTAACATGCTTAATCAGCGAATTAAGACTTGAAAGAATCCAACGATCTATTTCGGTTAAGGCATTAATATAGGATGAAAAAGTATGTTGATTAGGATTAAAACCATCAACATTAGCATAAAGGGCAAAGAAACTATACGTATTATATAATGTACCAAAAAACTTACGACGGCATTCATCGACACCATTTTGATCGAACTTTAAGTTATCCCATGGCTCACTGTTAGTCAACATATAAAATCGAACAGCATCAGCACCATAATTATCAATCATCTCAAAGGGATTGATAACGTTACCAACGTGTTTACTCATTTTGTTTCCCTTCGAATCAAGCACAAGTCCTGATGAAATTACATTCTTAAAAGCAACTGAATCGAAAACCATAGTTGCAATAGCATGTAACGTAAAGAACCATCCACGAGTTTGATCTACTCCTTCATTAATAAAATCGGCAGGGAAGAATGCAGGGGCAATAGGAGTACCAGAATAAGAACTATGTACAAGTGCGTCTCTGTATTCATTTTCAGATAATCCAGTACTCCTAAGCCCTGGTTCATCAATGGCACCTTCAAACCTGTTTTCTCGAGTCCTTCTGTGTTAATGTCACCTTCAAACGGATAATGCAACTGTGCATAAGGCATTGAACCAGAATCAAACCAAACATCAATAAGATCACTTTCCCGAAACATCGGCTTGCCTGTATCACTCACCAAAACAACGTAATCGATATAAGGACGGTGAAGATCAATCTTATTATAATTATTCTCACTATAATCACCCACAATAAAGTCTTTATCCTTTAATGGATTGGAAGTCATAACGCCTGCAGAAACTGACTTTTCAATTTCAGTGTAAAGTTCTTCTATAGAACCTATACACTTTTCATTCTTATCTTCATCTCGCCATATTGGTAATGGAGTGCCCCAGAAGCGTGAACGAGAGAGATTCCAATCATTTAGATTTTCAAGCCAATTACCAAAACGGCCAGTACCGGTTGATTCTGGATGCCAATGAATAGTCTTATTCAGCGCAACCATTCTATCCTTCTTCTTTGTGTCGCGAATAAACCAACTATCAAGAGGATAATATAATATGGGCTTGTCTGTACGCCATGAATGAGGATAATTATGTATATGCTTTTCTATCTTAAAAGCAAGACCATTCTGTTTAAGTTCCATACAAATGATGACATTCAAATCATCATCTTTCTCTGACTGCTCTTTATTCCAAACACCATTAATATTATATTTGGGAGCATAGGAGTTCTTCACATAATCACCAGCATGATGATTATATAATTCAACATTAACACAAGATTTGATAAATGCAGAATCCAACTCTTCAACGGTATAATACTTTCCTTGCAGGTCTACCATTGGACGAGTTTCTCCTTTTTTATTTATAAGATACAAAGAAGGGATTCCAGCATCTTTAGCAACCTTTGCATCATCTGCACCAAACGTAGGTGCAATATGAACGATACCTGTTCCATCCTCGGTCGTTACATAATCACCTAAGATAACTCGAAATGCATTATCGCTCATTTCAACGAACTTATCTACACCATTTTGTTCGTTAAACACTTTATCCGGATGCGCTGTAGCATATTCATTTACAAAAGCAGAACTATACTCTCCTATCTTTTCACATGGCTTTATCCATGGCATGAGTTGAGCATAATGAAGACCTTCAAGATCCTTACCCTTCATATGGTCAACTATTCGCCAAGGACATTTTTTTTCTTCTTTATTAAAAGCTCCTAACTTACCATCCTTAACTTCCTGTTCAGGAGAGAAGTAAGCATTAACACGACTTTCTGCTATGATAACTGTTAACGGTTCACCATTATAAGGATTATACGATTCAATAGCAACATAGTCTATCTTAGGGCCAACACATAGTGCAACATTTGAAGGAAGTGTCCACGGTGTCGTTGTCCAAGCTATAAAATATGGTTTTCCATTTTTGTTCCAAGATGGTTTGGGATCTTTTATTAAGAATTGTGCCGTAACCGTAGTATCTTTTACATCCCGGTAACATCCAGGCTGTGCTAATTCATGACTCGACAATCCTGTACCGTCAGAAGGTGAATAAGGTTGTATCGTGTAACCTTTGTAAAGCAGCCCCTTATTGTAAAGTTGCTTTAAAAGCCACCATAATGTTTCAATATATTTGTTATCATAAGTAATATAAGGATGGTCTAAATCCACAAAATATCCCATCTTCTCTGTAAGCTCACGCCATTCTTGTGTAAACTTCATGACGTTCTCACGACACTTATGATTATAATCTTCTACTGAAATATATTTATCAGAGTCCTTATTATCAATATCTTTCTTTGTTATACCAAGCTCTTTTTCAACGCCCAATTCAACGGGGAGGCCATGGGTATCCCAGCCTGCTTTACGCAAGACATGGAAACCCATCATGGTCTTGTACCTATTAAAAGTATCTTTTATGGCACGGGCTAAAACATGATGAATGCCAGGATGACCGTTTGCAGAAGGTGGCCCTTCAAAAAAGATAAAATTGGGACATCCTCTACGTTCTTCAATACTCTTATGGAAAATATCATTTTTATTCCACAACGACAATATCTCTTCATTAGTCTTGGTCAAGTCAAGACCATTATGCTCGGTAAACCTTTTAGACATTATAAAATACTTATACCTTATTATTAATTTCATGCAAAGATAAAAAAAATATATATTATAAACAAGAAAATATATATCTTTGCACGAAAACGGATTCCCATGTTAGAAATTAAAAAAGCCAAGTATATTATATCGTCTCCAAGCATTGAGAAGTGCCCTAATGACACAAAAACCGAGTTTGCATTTATTGGACGAAGTAACGTTGGAAAGTCAAGCTTAATCAATATGATTTGTAACCATAAAGGCTTGGCAAAAATATCTGCGACGCCAGGCAAAACACTAAATATTAATCACTTTCTTATCAATTCCGACTGGTATTTGGTTGACCTTCCGGGATATGGATATGCAAAGCGTTCAAAAGTAGTGCAGGAGAAATTAGATCGCATGATACGTTCGTATATTCTTCTACGTAAACAGCTCATCAATCTTTTTGTTCTTATTGATGTTAGGCATGAACAGCAGAAAGTTGATCGTGAGTTTGTTGATTGGCTTGGCACAAGCCAAATCCCATTTGCAATTATTTTTACTAAAGCCGATAAGCTCGGACGTGTTAAAGCGCAACAGAATGCCAAGGTATGGATGGAGCAGCTCCTTGTAACCTGGGATACACTACCACCTTATTTTATATCAAGCTCTAAAGACAAAACTGGGCGCAATGATATTCTCGATTATATCGAACAATGTATTAACGAACTAAAAGATTAGATCATGACTCCCTTTTTAGATGTACAAAATCTTACAAAATCCTTTGGTTCACAAATACTTTTTAAAAGTATCA
>CALIIG010000128.1 GCA_938018155.1 uncultured Prevotella sp. | reverse complement strand
GCATTATGTGCAAGCAAAATGCCATCGCCTATAAACTCTATGAAACTGCGCAGAGCCTCTTCATGCGTATAAAGACGGTGGTTGCAACGCTCTTCTATAATAGGATTGACAACGTCGCCCAATCGTTCAGGTATCGCCTTATCGGTTTCAATATACACCGAAAACTTCGCTATGGTTTGTCCCCGGCGTATCTTTTCAGCTGCAATTTGAATAATATCGTCATCGAAAACACACAATCCTGTTGTTTCGGTATCAAAAACAACAATATCCTGTTCTTCAAATGCCCTGAGAAAACGCTGTACATAAGGTGTAGCCTCATCATCCCAAAAGTCAGCCGGCGACAGCGCACGAATCTCCAATTGATGCACAAATTTACGTGCCGAAGCATGAGTTTCGCACACCTTAAAGCCTTGCATAATTCTGGACCAGGCCAGGAAATTGTGCCCGTTGCCGAGCACATCCACATGTGCCAACAACAGTTTTACCTCGGGCGTAGCAAATATATCAGTGCCCGAAACTTTAAAATGGGTACATCCGATAGCCGTCATCGCCTGACTGACACGGTCGGCATCCTGATTGGAATTGACAATAACAGCCGTTGTTTGTTCAGGAAAATGGTCAGCCAGTCGCTGTGCATGCCTGGCCACATCGTGGTATTCGGCTATAATATCGGCCGATGCCACAAGCTTGGTATCGTCATCACTGCCTTCCTCTGCATCAGTAGCTGGTATGGGTAACAAAGCTTCGTCAGACCCTAATTGCTGTATAGCATACGTGTTGAGCAAGTTAACAAGCGACCTTGGCGACCTGTGATTAACGCCCAAATGATGTACATTGCCGGCACAACGCTTTTTAAGCAGTTCCAAAGTAGCCATTTTCGCTCCCATAAACGAGAAGATAGCCTGTTGCTCGTCGCCAAGATACATAATGACCGGCGGTGCAGAGGGTAAGGCTGTATTATCTGAAGAATCATTAACAGAACCGTCCTGCACGGTCCTTCCCGACAGTTCGTCCACGATAGCCAGCTGTAACAGGTTCAGGTCCTGCACCTCATCAATCTGTATCCAGCCATAATGTTTGCCGTCTTTACGTTGTATAAGCGTGGTATAGGTATATTGCAACAGGTCTTCAAAATCAAGCAAACTATTCTGCTTTTTGTAAGCCTCGTAGGCATGTGCATACTTCATTTTATACAGAGTATCCTGTGCCTGATGACGAAGCCGGGGCTGGAAGTCGGACGAATACGACAAATCGGTGTAGAAATCGTTGTGGTTATAAACGTCGCAAATGGCCTCAACATCAAACGTCCGTCCCTGAAGACGGCACAGCTCACGCAATACAGCCACGTCGTCACGGGTCATACACTCGGGATGTGTACGCAGCTCTTTCGGGAACTGATGCTTCAGTTCGTACATCAAATGTGAAAAGAACATCACCTGGCTATAAGCCTTTCGCCTGTTGAAATCGGCGTTAACACGTGCCTCGTCTTCATTAAGGTACATGGCTATAATGCTGATTACGGTATCGTCGTCGATGATAGCACTGTCGGCAGCTATCACATGGTTGTCGTAAAGATAGCGCGAACAGAAGCGGTGTACGTTGCCTACAAATATATCTTCGGCCGTACGGTCAGGTACCTGCCGCTCAATACGTTCGCGCATGCCGCGGGCAGCGCGGTTGGTAAATGTCAGGCAGAGCATGTCTTCGGCCTTGCGTCCCTGTTTCAGGGCGAGGCAAATGCGCTCGGCCAGTATCTGTGTTTTGCCACATCCGGGCGGTGCAAGCACAAGGTGACAGCCACTTTGCAAGTTGATAATGGCTTGTTGGGTTTCGTCAGGCGTCCACGACGGGACGGTATTATTCGTCATAAAGGCAGCGTATAAAAACAAAGAAAGGGGAAAACACCGTCATGCGCTTTCCCCCTTTATATCAAAAAGCCTAATCAGATATTATCTTTTTCAATATCCTTAAAATAGCGATAGGTGCTCACTTTCAGCTCATCGCATGCAGGTTCGTCGGCTACAATAACGCTGTGCGCGTGCTGTTGCAGAGCACTTATGGTCCATGCCTGCGTTACAGCACCCTCTACAGCTGCCTGCATGGCACGGGCCTTGTGATGGCCGTTCACTAAAATCATTACCTCGCGGGCATCCATTACCGTGCCCACACCTACGGTAAGGGCGTGCCTGGGCACCTTGTTGACGTCGTTTTCAAAGAAGCGGCTGTTGGCGATGATGGTGTCAGTAGTCAGCGTTTTAATGCGCGTGCGACTTACCAGACTTGAGAAAGGCTCGTTAAATGCAATGTGCCCGTCAGGGCCTATGCCGCCAATGAACAAGTCGATACCGCCTGCTTCGCGAATCATCTGCTCGTAGTGGGCGCACTCTGCCTCCAGGTCTCTGGCGTTTCCGTTCAGTATATGGATGTTCTCACGGGGGCAGTCGATATGGTTGAACAGGTTGCGGGCCATGAAGCTGTGATAGCTTTCGGGATGGTTTTCGGGCAAACCCACATATTCGTCCATGTTAAAGGTCAGCACATATTTAAAGCTTACGCGCCCCTCCTTGTAAGCCTTCACAAGCCCGGCATACATACCTTCGGGCGAACTACCTGTAGGAAGTCCAAGCACAAAAGGACGATCGGCTGTTGGTTTAAAAGCATTGATACGTTCAATTACATGATTTGCTGCCCATTTTGAAAGGCGATCATAATCTTGTTCTATAATTACTCGCATACAGTTATAAGTTTAGATATATTTCATGCAAAAATAATAAAATATCGGCAATGGGGCAAAACAAATGATGACAAATAGAATATACGGTCCGTTTTTAACATGCTGGTATTAAGGTTTAAATAATAATTATCATGCTTAAGACCTGCATGATAGGGAAATAAAGGCTGAAAGGCTGAATCTTCGCCACTGTAATCCCCGCCCGTCATGCGATAAAGGTCATTGTTCGACGGCCGTCAGCAGCGTGTACGACGGTCGTCG
>CALIIG010000127.1 GCA_938018155.1 uncultured Prevotella sp. | reverse complement strand
TTTCCCTGTGCAGGGTGCAAAAGAGCCAGCATTAAACGCACGATAGTGGTCTTCCCTGCCCCTGTTTCTCCAAGCACAGCCGTACACGAACCTGGTCTAAAATCGAAAGAAAGGTCTTTGATTACATCCCCATCAGCTTCATCATAAGCATAGCTTACATGCTCAAAACGCACGCCACAAGGCAACGAAACATAAAGGGGCGAACCACTTTCCTCCAATGGATTCTCTTCCAATTCCATTAAACGTTCGGCTGCCGTAAATACAGAGACGAAGGCTGGAACCAGTTTTGTAAGATTCCTTGCAGGGCTTTGTATACGCGCTACCAGCTGAAGAAAAGCCGTCATACCGCCAAAAGTCAGTGTGTGTGCGGCCATTCGTACCGCTGCCCACAGAAAAGCGACAAGGTAACCCAAGGCAAATCCAAGGTTCAATATTAAATTACTGAACACCGAAAAAACCGTTCGCTTAACCACTTTATGGCGTAACTGGCTTTGCGTATGCTCCAAACGGTCAACCATTGGCCCTTCACCCTCCATGGTTTTTATAAGCATTCGGTTCTGGATGGTTTCCTGAAGCACGCTCTGTACCTTCGAATCCTGCGAACGAACCTCGCGTGTAAGCCGGCGCATTTGTCTGACATAGATCTTGCTTACCGCAATAAAGACGGGAATTATACCCACGGTAATCAGAGCCAAAACCTTGTCCATGGAGAATAAATAGCAAAAAGCACCGATGAACATAGCCAATACTGATAACGTATTAGGAATAGTTTCAGTAAGAAAACTCACCACATTGCTCACATCAAACTCCAACCGATTAAGCACATCACCAGAATGACGGGGTTCCTTTCCCTGCCATTCCGACCGCAAAATACGGTCAAGCATATACTGCTGCATATGGTTTTGGGCTCTTATTCCCAGAATA
Organism: uncultured Prevotella sp.; assembly: GCA_938018155.1. GTDB lineage: Bacteria > Bacteroidota > Bacteroidia > Bacteroidales > Bacteroidaceae > Prevotella. Next base: position 12,814 of record CALIIG010000127.1, on the reverse strand, counting down.
TTCCTCAGCCAAACACTGGCTATATTCAGTGCATAATCACAAAGAATAAACAGTCCCATCAGTGCAACTGCCCAATAAACAGAGCCTTTTACTACACCCGATGCTACATCAACAGCACGCTGAACTGTCCAAACCTGAGCCAAAGATACACCTACCGAAGCAAAACCTATGCAAGCATTGAGAACTGCCTGCAACTGATTTCCCTGCCATGCTTGCCACAGCCACTTCAGAATAGTTTTGGCATCATATTTTGATTGGGGTACTTTCAATAGGCTTTTCAGCTTCATTCGCTTTAATTTTCTTTTACCCTTTACTATTGTTTGCGTTCCAATAAACCTAACTTTACCGCTGATCGGCACCCCACATCAGCTTACCTCTCAACGTAGAAAAGTAACGAGTGGCATGTTGTTTCACAATTTTCACCTTATGAGGAGCCTTATGTACACGTATCTTTGTGCCCTCTTGCATGCGCTCTGACCGCCCATCGACGGCAACAAGATAGTTATGATTACGACTCTCTACATCGAGTTCTATCACAACATCGTCTGTAACCACAACGGGACGCATATTTAAACTATGGGGGGCTACGGGGGTAATACAAAGATTACTGGCTGAAGGCACGATGACAGGACCACCATTTGACAAGCTGTATGCGGTGCTACCCGTTGCCGTTGACACAATAAGGCCATCTGCTTGATAGGTTACAAGATAATCGCCATCAACACAACAGCGAATAGATATCATCGAGGCGTTATCACGTTTCAACAGTGCAATATCATTCAAAGCATACGGACTTCCCTCCAAAAAACCGCCTTCTGTCTCTATCATAATAACTGAATGCTCTTCTATTTTATATTTTCCTGTATAAATTTCCTGCAATGCAGCATCAATCTCGTCAGGCAAAACATCGGCCAAAAAGCCCAGCCGACCCATATTGATACCCAAGACAGGAATTTCCTTTGCACCCACACGATTGGTCGCCCTCAACATAGTGCCGTCACCACCCAGCGATATAACAAAATCAGCATCGAAATAATCATTGTCAAAAACACCGCTACACCAAACATCAAGATGTAACGATTTGGTTAGGAAATCATAGTAAGGACGGTCAATATAAACCTCAGCACCATGAGCTTTCAGGAAATTTAATACCTGCTGTACAGCGTAACTTTTATCCGAATGAAACTCATTGCCAAAGAGCGCAAACCGTAAATGTTTTTGTAATATATTTGTGTCTTTACCCATCTTTATCCTAACAAATTAGCTATTAATGGACAACTTCTTCGTATATTTGCAATGAAATAGTGACTACAAAAATACGATTATTAATTGAATTACTCATCATTTTATGGTAAAAGTGTATGAATTTCTCGCCAATGGCTTCGAAGAGATTGAAGCATTAGCTCCTGTTGACATCCTCCGCAGGGGAGGAATTGATGTAAAAACCGTTAGTATTACCGGTTCTCTATACGCTGAATCATCACACGGCATTACGGTAAAGGCCGACCTTACCTTCGAAGAGGCTGGCGATTTTGGCAATGCCGGCCTGCTCATGCTGCCGGGAGGTATGCCTGGTGCTGCTCATCTTAAGGATCATCAAGGTGTTAGAGAGGCTGTGTTACGCCAATTTAACAGTGGAAAACTCGTCAGTGCCATCTGTGCTGCACCTATGGTTCTCGGCTCTTTGGGGATTGTAAAGGGAAAGAAAGCCACTTGTTATCCCGGCTTTCAACAATATCTTACTGATGCCATTTATACGGCATCGCTCTTCGAACACGACGGCAACGTAATTACAGGTGAGGGTCCTGCCGCTACCCTGCCATATGCATATCATATTCTTAGTTGCTTTATTGGCGAAGAAAAAACACGCGAAATAGAACAGGGAATGAGGTATACCCACCTCATGGAGCGTTAACTGGCTACTCCAAACTTTAGCAAATATTATTATTCTCAATCGTAATACGGCATGGATTACGTTATCATCGTGGCTGGTGGTAAGGGTATGCGCATGGAAAGCGGGCTGCCAAAGCAGTTTATTTCTGTTGCAGGCAAGCCGGTTCTTATGCGTACCATAGAGCGGTTTTACCAATATAACCCCGAAATAAACATCATTGTTGTTCTGCCCGAAAGTCAGCAAACCTTTTGGAAAAGCCTTTGCCAAAAGCACCATTTCACCATACATCATACTATTGTTAACGGTGGTGACACCCGTTTTGCATCGTCAAAGAATGGTATTTCGGCCATTCCTTCCAACACAAAAGGTTTAGTTGCCATTCACGATGGCGTGCGACCTTTCGTATCTGTCGATGTTATTGAACGCTGTTTTAACAATGCTCGCACCACAGGTACAGCCATTCCGGTTATACCTGCCATCGATACGCTCAGGCAAGTAAATACCGAAACGGGCGACACTTTCACCGTTAACCGCTCGCTTTATCGTGCTGTACAAACGCCGCAGGTGTTTGATATTGCCCTTGCTCACAGGGCTTTTAACCAGCCTTATCAGAATTGTTTCACCGACGATGCTTCAGTAATTGAGAGCCTTGGCATCGGAATATCATTAGTAGAAGGCAACCGTGAGAATATCAAACTGACCACACCCTTCGACCTTAAGGTTGCAGAAGTGCTCGCTGAAAACTGTTAACATGGACATTTTATCTCAGGATATTATGTACCTTTCAGGGGTAGGCCCTAAACGAAAGGATATATTGAGCCACCAACTCAATATAAAAACCTGGGGCGATTTGCTGGAATATTATCCCTACAAGTATGTAGACCGCAGCAAAATATATCGTATCAACGAGCTGTCGGGCACCATTTCCTACGTCCAGATCAAAGGAAAGATACTGAGTTTTGAGGAGTTTGTCACGGGCCCGCGCAAGAAACGCATTGTCGCGCATTTCAGCGACGGCTTCGGTGTAACCGATTTAGTATGGTTCAACGGCTCGAAATATGTGTATCAAGACTACAAGGTGGGCGAAGAATATATTGTATTTGGCAAGCCTTCGCTGTTTAAAGACCGTTACCAGATAGCCCATCCCGACATTGAGAAAGCCGCTAATGTGCAGCTCTCCGAAATGGGAATGCAACCTTATTACATCACAACCGAACAAATGAAAAACCGTGGTATCACCTCGCGTACCATGGAAAAGCTCACCAAAACGCTTGTATCGAAAATACCACAAGGGGCTATTCCCGAAACATTACTGCCGTCGCAGCTGGCCCGACTGCATCTTATCTCGCGCGAAGATGCCTTGCGACGCATCCACTATCCAAAATCACTCGATGATGTGCAGCGTGCACAGGTGCGGTTAAAGTTTGAGGAACTTTTCTTCGTTCAGCTCAATATTCTGCGCTATGCCACTGAAAACCGAAAGAAATATAAGGGCTACGTTTTCTCGCATGTGGGCGAAATTTTCAACCATTTTTACCATAACAACCTGCCCTTTGACCTTACAGGCGCACAGAAAAGGGTGATACACGAAATACGTAACGACATGAAGTCGGGACGTCAAATGAACCGTTTGCTACAAGGCGACGTGGGATCGGGCAAGACGCTCGTCGCTTTAATGTCAATGCTTATAGCTGTTGACAACGGCTTTCAAACCTGCATCATGGCCCCTACCGAAATTCTGGCCGAACAACACCTGGCTACCATCAACGGGTTTTTAGAGGGAATGGACATCCGTGTTGAGCTTCTCACGGGCATAGTAAAGGGTAAACGCCGCCAAAATGTATTGGAAGGCCTGGCCGATGGCAGCGTAAATATTTTGGTCGGCACCCATGCTGTCATTGAAGATAGCGTACAATTTTATAACCTTGGCCTGGCCGTTATTGACGAACAACACCGTTTTGGTGTTGCCCAAAGAGCCAGATTGTGGGCAAAAAACCAACAGCCACCCCACGTGCTTGTGATGACGGCCACGCCCATTCCGCGCACATTGGCCATGACATTATACGGCGATCTCGACGTCAGTATTATTGATGAGCTTCCCCCCGGCCGCAAACCCGTCATGACTTTACATAAGTATGACGATCACATGACGAGCCTTTACGCAGGCATACGGCAGCAAGTTGGTGAAGGAAGACAAGTATATATTGTTTTCCCCCTCATCGAGGAGAACGAAAAAAACGACCTGAAAAATCTCGAAAAAGGGTATGAAAGCCTGTGCCAAATCTTCCCTGAGATGAAGATGGGAAGGTACACGGGCGCATGAAGCCAAAGGAAAAGGAAGCCGAAATGAAAATGTTCGCACGTGGAGAAACGCAGATTCTCGTCGCTACAACGGTAATAGAGGTTGGTGTTAACGTGCCCAACGCATCGGTTATGGTCATTCTTGATGCTCAAAGATTTGGCTTATCGCAGCTTCATCAGCTCCGCGGGCGCGTGGGAAGAGGAGCCAAACAAAGCTACTGCCTGCTGGTAACCTCACACGACCTCGCCACAGAGACGCGTAAACGCATTGATATTATGTGCGACACTAACGACGGATTCCGCATAGCTGAGGCCGATTTGAAGCTGCGAGGACCGGGTGATTTGGAGGGGACACAGCAAAGCGGCATGGCTTTTGACCTCAAAATTGCCAATATTGCACGCGATGGACAGCTCGTGCAGATGGCGCGCGACGAGGCGCAAAAGATAATAGACGACGACCCGGAATGTAACAAACCCGAATATGCTACGCTGTGGAGACGCCTGCGCGAACTGCGTAACACGAACGTAAACTGGGCTGCGATAAGCTGAAACAGGGCTGAAAATACTTTTTACACCCCTGTTTTTCTATGTCAAAAACTATATAAATAATACTCCTGAACAGGTAAAAACAAGCATTATTTTTACCTTTTTCATTATCAAAAACTCACAAATGTAAACATTTTATTGAGCTACATCAAGTGTGAAATCGACGTAAAGGGTCGTTCTTAAACGTTAATTCTGCCATTATTGACAACGTATTTTGTTAAATAGCCCGTAAAACTGTTAACACCAAAAACCTATATAGTATATTTTTCTTACCTTTGGAGGGTCGACTGATATTTAACGAATTGTTGTATTATTCGTTTATTTTATTTTGGGCTACTGCTTACGCCCGCAGCCGATTTGAAACAAAATGTAACTGTTCATGACCGTAAATAGGACTTTTAAAACACTTGCAGCCGCGTTGTTAATTGCCTTAACGGCAGTGCCGGCCTGTGCACAGGACCTCCTTGCACGACAGGCTCCCGTTGACAGACGCGCCAAACGCCTTGACTCAGTAGAAGTAAAAACATTTGTTGAACGTGAGAATATTCGCACCCCGGCAGCGCAAATATACGGCGACGACTGGAATAACCGCTACGCTCACCGTGCTACCGAACTTCCCGACAGCTTTGTAATAAACCTGCGCCACTTCTGTATGCCTACGCCAAGTCGCGTAATAACGAGCAACTTCGGAAGCAGATGGGGACGTCAGCACAAAGGACTGGACATCAAAGTATACATTGGTGACACCATCCGTTCGGCCTTTTCGGGCAAGGTTCGCATTGTGCGCTACGAGGCCGGAGGCTACGGAAACTACATCGTTATCAGGCATCCTAACGGGCTTGAAACCATTTACGGTCATCTTTCAAAGCAATTGGTTACCGAAAATCAGGTGGTACGTGCAGGTGAACCCATTGGCCTGGGTGGAAATACAGGGCGTAGTACGGGTTCGCATCTGCACTTTGAGACCCGCCTTTGTGGCGTAGCCCTCAACCCTGCACTGTTTTTCGACTTCCGCAATCAGGATGTAACGGGCGATAATTACGTTTTTTTGAAAGACCGTTACGAAAACGATTCGCAGCTTGCTACAATTGAACGTGGCAAGGTTAACGGCGGAAGCTACACGCGCGATCAGGTGTATGGCGAGGTGGGCCACTACAAGGAGAAAGGCGAAGATGCGGCTATTAAGAGTGCGGCCAATGCAGCAGAGCGCGTATATTATAAGGTACAGAGTGGCGAAACACTGGCTTCTATTGCCAGGAAGGTGGGCGTTTCGGTTGAAACCATTTGCCGTTTGAACGGCTTTAAAAAGGCCCAGCGTGTACGTGCCGGCATGATTATTCGCTACGTATAGGCCACAATATAACCATAATATAAGCATTGTCATCAGGCCTTGAAAGTGTTGTGACAAGAGCATAACATCAATTTTTAAAAAACATACAGCTAAAAGATAATAAGGTTACTGCCTTTTGGTAGTAACCTTATTGTGTTTTGGTGATGTCATTATTCGATAAAGGTAAGTGTTCGACGGCCGTCAGCAGCGCGTACGGCGACCGTCGAACGATGTGTATGACGGCCGTCAACAGTGCTGCTGACGGCCGCCGAACACTTACCCTATGCACATAAACATACGAACACAAGCCTGCCATACTATAAACAATACGGCATAACCGAACGGTTAAAAGTACATAAACAAATGACAAACAGGAGCTTAAGCCTGCTTCTTAAACTGCCTGATGACAAACCAAAGGTGCATAATCAATGTCAGTGGAAGGCCATAATGATGGCGCATAACGTTGAAACGCTCGCGAAGCGACGCCCTGTGGTTCTTCTCTGTCATACCTCCATCGAGGTAATTAACAACAACTTCGTTTACGTTTTTCAGTTTTAAATGGTGCCGTTCAGCATCTTTCATAATGCGGATACACCAGTCAACATCGGCCGAAAAGCGGTAATTGAGGTTATAAGGATTGTTTTTGGCCAGCGACGTTAGCGCATAAAAAGCCTGATGACACACCAGCATGCCATGCCTGAACGAACGCCATGTAAGATGTTCGGGCGGCTGAAGACGGCGACGATACATAAAACGGCCCTCGTCATTCACCACATTTGTATCACCGTAAATAACGCCGGGCAGAGCCTCTCCGTCGCCAATGCTGTGTGCAATATGCTCTAATGTTGCCTCCGAAGGAAAAGTATCGCCGGCATTTAAAAACACAATATAATCGCCCGTGGCCTTTGCAATGCCTTTGTTCATGGCATCGTAAAGTCCCTTGTCGCGTTCAGAACAAATAAAAATATCATGTCCTGTTTCAGCCTCATCAGAATGCTGTTTATAGGCTTGAGCCATTTCAACGCTGTGGTCGTGCGACAAACCATCAATAATAAGATGCTCAACGTCGGTAAACGACTGGTGTAACACGCTGTCGAGTGTACGTTGAAGCACATGTTCGGCATTGAAAATGCAGGTAACTATCGTTATTTTTATCATGTCAAAAGGTTAGAGATGATAATGTTTAAAGGCGAGTGCCTGGTTGTAAACTTCAATATAATTCATGGCTACGGTACGTTGTGAGTAGGCCGAAAGCACCTTTTGTACAGCCCGCTGGCTCAGCAAGGTATAGTCGGCCTCGCATAAAGTCCAGTAAATGCCGGCGGCAAGGTCGGCCGAATTGGCCAGTGCAGCTACATAACCGTTTCGCTGATGGTCAATCATTTCAGGAATCCCACCCACCTTAAAGCCCACACAGGGCACACCACAAGCCATGGCCTCCATAATGGTGTTGGGCAAATTGTCTTCCAACGACGGCAGAACGTAAACATCGGCAGCATTGTATACCGAAACAATACGGCCCTCGTCACTGATATATCCCAACGGATAGCAGGGCAAAGAGAGCTGCGAAGCTACCTCATCGGCCTTGCCACCCAGAATGGCTATAACCGTATTGTTTTTCATTTCAGGATGGCATACAACCATCTGTTCGACGGCTTCGATGAAATATTTCATGCCTTTGCGCTCCTGTGTAACACGTTGCGACACGAAAAGAATAACGCGTTTGTCCTGTGGCAACATCGTATGGAGGCGCGCCTGCCGCTTATCGTGCGGACAAAAAACATGGGTATCAATCGGGTTCGGTATGCTGTCAACACTCAGTCCCGTTAGTAATGCACTCTGTTTTGCCTGCCCGGCGAGCCACTTGCTGCACGCAACGAAGTGGATTCCACTGTTTTGATACAGCTTCTTTTTGCGTGCAAATATGCGCGATGACAAATCATTTTCACTGCCTCCACCAGGTAAAAGCGGACAATTATGGCAACGACGCTTGAACGCCTGGCAGCTATGCGTATAATGACAAATGCCTGTAACAGGCCACGCATCGTGCAAAGTCCACACAATTGCTTTCCCACTCCTGATGATTTTGCGTATCGAAGTGAGCGAAAGCATGCTCTGATTAATCCATGAAAGGTGAATAACGTCGGCCTCTTTAAATTCAGGAAGACGGGTAATATCGTTGCCCACGTTGGCAATATCAATATCAAATAGGTGAGTGCGATCGAAATGAAGATGACAGAAAATGCACCATCTCTCCCAAAGAAAACGTAGTTGTTGTTTAAACCGGCCGCCCAAACCTACAACCGTTATGCTGTCTGACGTCTTGTCGTTTACCAGCATTTTTGCTTTCACACCACTGTTGTTCAGGGCGTCCATCAGCCTGTTGGCAGCCACAGCAGCCCCACCGGTCATTTCGCTCGTGTTGACAATAAGAATGCGCATTGATGTATTGTATTATTCATTGGCAAACTTACACAATTTTATTTAATAATAAGTCCGCGGCCTTAAGAAAATATATATGCGCCCTGACTGGCATATAACAAAAAGGTAGCAAAAGTAAAGGAAATGTGACAAAAAGACAATTGTGTGCGCCCACAACAGTTGACATATATCAAAAACAACAGGGTTTGCTTATAAAACTATGGTTATTTGCTTGTGCGGACAAAATATTCGTCCTACCTTTGCATTGTCAAAAGGTTAATAGATTGTTTAGGTTAGTAATAATAGATTTAGGTTTTTAGTTATTAGGTTTAAGGTAGATTTGATAGATTGTTTAACGGGTGACAATGAAAACCGTGAGGTTGACATTCGATTTGAAAAGGATTTTTAGTTAAACATAGGCTTTACGCTAGTGCTCGTTGAGAGTATTAGCGTATTTTTTTGCGCGTAATGTTCGGACGAATATTCTTATGGCAAAGGATGCAAACATAGAAAAGGGCTTGTCTTTCTATCGTAAAGGCAGCCCTGAAATATTGTTGTGTTCTTTAGAAAACAGGATAATGGTCTTACTTTTCAATCAGGCAGACGGCATAAGCAGCCATGCCTTCTTCGCGCCCCGTGAAGCCAAGCTTTTCGGTTGTCGTTGCCTTGATGCTTATATCGTCCTCATCACAGCCTATAATTCTTGCCATACAAGCCTTCATTGCCGGTACATGGGGATTGATTTTTGGACGTTCGGCACAAATCGTAACGTCGATATTCCCTACCTTGTAGCCTTTTGTGGCAAGCAAATCAATGGTTTTCCGCAGAATAATTTTGGAATCAATGTCCTGCGTATCCGCGCTGGTGTCGGGAAAATGATAGCCTATATCGCGCATGTTGGCAGCACCAAGCAGTGCGTCGCACACCGCATGGAGAAGCACATCAGCATCACTATGTCCGAGCAAACCCTTGTCATGCTCTATCTTTATGCCTCCCAATATCAGGTCACGACCCTCTACAAGCTGATGAACATCGTAACCAAGACCCACACGAACTTTCATAAGAATTAAAGAATTAAAAAATTAAAGAAGTAAAAGAAGGGTGTTAGAGTTAAAGAATTAAAAAATTAAAGAAGTAAAAGAAGGACGTAAGGAATAAGAAATTAAAGGGTGAAAGAATGAAAAGGCAAGCGTAACCGGCTTGTGAAATATACGAAAACTACCACGCCTGCCCTTTTATACATATAATAAGAAGCCTTTATTTACGGTGAAACAAGTCCTTAATACCGTCCATATCAAAGCTTAATGATATACGAAGCGTTTCGTCGAGCGGATTACTTTTCGCCGTAGCAATCACATAACCGGCGTCTAAAGAGAAGACGCTCATTTTTAAACCGGCACCCACTGTGAAGTATTTTCTGTTTCCCTTATTGGCACTTTCGTTATGGTATCCTGCCCTGATGGAGAACTGATCATGATAGGTATATTCTGCGCCAACGCTCCAATTCACCTCCTGTAACTCCTCTTTGAAGCCGCCCGGAGCGTCTCCGAAGCTCTTGAAAATACCGCCAATCGATGATAAATCATAGTAATTCTTCTGCACTCGCTTTTGGTAATCTTCAGTCGACTCACCGTCTTTCTGTTGCGGATACGTAGGAATCAGCAACTTATTAGCGTCGGCAGCAATGGTAAAACGGTTGTAATCGTCGACAGGTACCATCAGCGACGCGCCCAAACGCAGGTTAGTTGGGATGAACTCGCTGTTGTCAGTTCCGCCAATTGTAATCTTACTTCCGATGTTAGATACATTTAATCCCAATCCCAACTGGCTTTCACGGTCACCAATATTAATGTAATTCTGGTAATAAATACCCAGGTCTGCCGCAAAGGCTGAGCTGGGAGAGATGTCGGAACTGCGGTCATAGGTAAGGTCAGAATATATCCAACGCACGGCAGCAGCGATGGAAAACTTCTCACTTAACATCAGCGAGTAGGCCACATCAGCCGACATTTCATAGGGATTAATGGTCATAGCGTCGCCACTTACTGATGTACTGCCCTGCACTTCACCCAACGAAAAATAGCGAACAGAACCGGAAACTGCACTATATTCGCCAATACGGTAGTAGCCTGACAGATATGCAAGCCCCATGTCGTTGACCAATTGGCGCAGCCACGGCGTATAATTCAACGCCACTCCGGCCCGGCTTATAGCGAACGGATACTTGGCAGGGTTCCAGTATTGCGAATTAACGTCAGGGTCAGTAGCCGCTCCAACGTCACCCATTCCGGCGGCACGGGCGTCAGGTGCAATCATCTGGGAGGTTACTGAATATCGTAAAGGGTTGAACATATCGCGCTTATCTTCGGCCGATGCCGTAAGCACGCTGCCAACAAACAAGCCTGTCAGTAATATTTTATGAAAATATTTCATCTGCCAAAATTATGTTTTATTGATGTTAAACGGCCGTTATCGCCTAATTATTGCGTACTACAACCAGTTTCCTTGCTTTGGAAGCAACTCCGCTTCCGTCGCATGACACGCGTGCTCTGTACAGGTAAACACCTGTCGGAACACGGTAACCGTTGTTCTGTGTAAGGTTCCACGTTATCGAACATGGGCCTGAAACAGAAGGATTACTTTCAGAATGAGTCCACAACAAGCACCCGTTCAGGTCGTAAACATCAAGTATTATATCAACATTGCTGCCACTAAAGCTGTGGTTTACAATAAAAGTGGTCGACGTAGATGCGGGATTTCGCGTCGCGCTGACCTTGTAGATGGTAGGCTTCAAGCCCTTAACCACATTGAAATCGAGCTGTACGGTCGAAGGATTATTCATGGTATCCCATGCCCGGAACATCAGTTTGTGAGGCCCCGGCTCCAGCATTGGCAACGTAAAACCAACACTACCGCTGGTATATGAGCCAAAATCGTACGTGAAATTATCGTTTAACGTGTAGGTCAGCGAAGCCTTACCGTCAACAATCAACTGCATATCGTGCCCCACTCCGTTACCTGTTGCGTTGATTCCATCGTCATCAACTATCTGCGCTACAAAGTAAGGGGTGGTATTTACACGGTCACCACTCACAAAGTCGGGGCTGTTAAGGTAACAGAATATCTTCGGCCCCACGGTGTCAGTCAACGCTGCACTTCCGCCCAATACAAAGTTATCGGTATAGCCGTGCGCCGTAAGCGTATGCTCATTATTGACGGCATATAAGTTCATTTCGCCCGTTTCAGACGAGTAATTCAGGTCAACGGGAATGGCAAAACGCAAGTTAAACTTACCCGCTACAACGTTGTCGCTTCCGTTATACACCACCTTCGAACGGTTATAAAATTTAAACGGGGCGTCGGCTTCGGCACTGGCGTTCTGCTTACACGTCACAAGTTCTTTCGAATCCAATACTACTGCCGTTACCGTTCCGTCGAAAAGGCCTGCATTTTCTATGTGTCCTGATACCCTCGCTACGCTGGCAGCCTTCAGCGTAATGGGCGTAGAACCCACGGCCTGACCGTTGATTGAGTCGACAACAACTTTCATTTGTGGCTGGTTCAACGCAATGGCGGGGTCGCCAAGAAGCGAGTATTGCAGCTTGTTTGTGGTCAAATCCTGTCCCGCTGTAATCATCAGGTTTTTGGCCTGACGCTGTGCCTCGCCTATCGTCATGGGCTTTCCACCGTCCTTTCCCAACACAAGGCGCAGGAAAGCGCGGTTTATTACCTCGTTATAATTGGCCCATACGGTGCGCGTTGTGCCAAAAAAGGCAACGGCTCCACCCTTTTTATTCAGCATGGCTGCTTCGCCAATGTTCTCCTCTATACCGTCAAAGGGCATAATATCGCACGATGCTGTAATCCAGAGCGGGAGGTTTTTATTCGTAAATTCTTCAAAATCGGCGAGGCGTAATACGCTTTCATGCGATATCTGATCGGGCCTGCCGTGCCCCGCATAGTCCATAACGAGGGCACCGTTTCGCTGTTGTTGCCTGATGATTCGACTTACATCGGGGTAGGTTCGCCCTGTCGACGACGTTTCCTGCGTATATGCATCCCACATCACCTTTTTGATTTGGTAGGCCGGATACATCGCTGCAACATCGTCGGCAGCCTCATTTATATCGGTCATATGCAGGTTATTATTGCCATCGTCGCCCATAAACATCACCACATTTTGCCATGCTCCGGCATTCTTGTTTTCGACATAGCTGATGGTTTTGTCAACCAACACCCTGGCTTCGTCCTCTGTCCGCACAGGGAAACGGCCGATAGCAAGGTCTAACATGTCCGCACTCTGCGGGTTTGTACCCTCTCCA
>CALIIG010000126.1 GCA_938018155.1 uncultured Prevotella sp. | reverse complement strand
ACGGTCGTTATACTCCTCAAACCAGCGTAAGAAGAGCCGATCGCGCATTGCCTGCCGATTATCTCCCGTCTCACACTGGTAAAGAAGAATCTCCGGATTGCATCTGAAAAACTCTTCTATAACAGCATAAATTGTTTCGCGAAGCTTACGGTCGTTAGGCGATGGGTGCCCATTCTCATTCACAATACCAAATTCATAGGCACCGCTCTGCCAGATAGTATGGTCTTCTATAAAACCAATGCGATACTGAACACCGTATGCAGTCTTCAGACCATAAGAATATTTCCCCACCAGCCATATAGAATAGGGGGCAATTACATTCAAACGATTCAAGTCGAGTGCTCTCATCACGACAGCAAATTCACACGTTGTGCGGCTTTAATTTAGCAAGTTCTGCAAGCTCCTGCTCTGCCTTTTCCACCCACTCGCGCTTACGCTGAACCATCTTCTGCAAAGCCTTGACGGCTTCTTCACGACTGTGATATTTTACAGGTTCGTACACCATTGGTTACATTTTTGTGGATTATATGAGCAAAGATAATACTTTGACATCACAGTTCCAAATTTACAGCCCTGTTTTATAGAGTGTAATGCTACAGGCTTTGTTTGCATGGCCCTGTGCCATTACCTCTTCTGGTCAATCTTCAGGCGGCCGCGGTACGAGTTGTACCACGGCCGCAGTACGCGCGTACGGCGACCGCCATACGACTTGTGCGACGGCCGTCGTAACCCGACAAAAGCCAAAGAAAGAGGCTGCCGGAAGCGGGGAAAGGGAGCAGGGCCAATCCGGAAACACACCGGCCAAAACCTGCAAAAGCACAATTATAAACAGAGAAAGGTGCTGCAAAGAGCCTTGTGTCAGGCCATGACGCACCTATTTCAGATACTTCGAAAAGAAGCGCCACACCTCTTCGCCCGTGTCAATGTCGGCATCATGCCACGAGTGTTTTCCGCCCACAACCTCGTAGAGCCACACCTCGCAGCCGCTATCGCCGTCCGGAAACCGATGGAGAACCACTGAACGGCCATTGGCCGGCGTTCGGCTCTCCATGCGCGTTACCTCCTCATGCGTACAGCGGTTCAAGGCCACGATGGCGTTTACGGCCGTCGGCACGGGCAAATAGGCGCCCCATCCTCCCCTGTTCGCAAGGTCTCCGGTCCATTCTGACGTACGGTCTTCGGTGCCGTGCACCTCCATGAACGGCACCGCGCGCGTGGGTTTAAGCTCCTTATACATCCACATCAGCGTGAGGCCCGATATTGATGCCAGCGCCCGGAAGGTAGTCTGATTGCGGTAAGCCAGCAGGTAACACATCTCGCCGCCGTTCGACATGCCCGTGAGGAACGTGTTCGCACGGCTGAGGTGGTACTTCTTCTGCACATGTGCGGCCAGGCGGCACACGGTCTGCACATCGTCCATCTTCCAGCCTTCCTGCTTCGGATAGCCCACATTCCAGCTGCGTTTGCCCGCAGGGTCTTTCAGTCCGTCGGGTACACACAGTGCAAATCCGTGCGCCTCGGCAGCCTTATCCATATAGGTTCGCTTCTTCAAATAGGAGCTGCTGTAGCCGTGAAGCACCATAACCATGGGGGCGTCAGCCTTTAATGTCGTGGGCAGAACCATCTTGAAGCGGCGCATGTGCCCGTTAATCATCACGGAATCAAGTCGCTCGGTCTGGGCAAAAACGGTGCTGTGGCAGAGCGACAGCGTCAAAAACAAAAGCAGGTTAAAGATTTTAGGTTTAGTCATTGTGTTTATAAATTAAAATTAAATGGGGTCAACGTCAAAATAAATATGCAGTGCGCGGTAGGCTTTTTGGTCGAGAAGCTGCCGGCGAATGTGCGTAAGTTGTTCGCGGACAC
>CALIIG010000125.1 GCA_938018155.1 uncultured Prevotella sp. | reverse complement strand
TTGTGAGAGTAAATATGTGGCCAAAACTATTACGAATCATTGTGAACAGGTTTTAGTATGCGTGGAAAATATTTGCCGGTATGCTGCGTTGCAAAAAGCATATTGGAATGACTTTTCTGTTATATGCAAAGGTAACATATTTCTTCGAAATGATATGTTCATGCTGTTTTTTCTTTCTTTTAGGCGTTAAAAAGCTGTTTTTCAATACTCATTTGTTGGTATTTTTACTAAACCGCTACTTTTAGGTATTGCCAAATAGAATAATTCATCTTATCTTTGCATCAGGAAAACAGAGATTCCTGAATAATATCGATTTTTATTTTCGCTCTATTAGATAATTCATAATGTTTTTGTATAATATGTATTAGGCTTGTCGGGAGACAAGCCTTTTATGTGATATGTGGTGTGTTACAGCTTTTTGTTTTTTCGTTGGTTTCAATTTGTTCGTGGCTTTATATTTAAAAGTCGTGGTCATTACATCATTATTGTCATTGTTCGACGGCCGTCAACCGCGCGTACGACGGCCGTCGTCAATGCTGCTGACGGCCGTCGAACAATGGGTATGACGGCCGTCGAACGATGACCTTTACATAGCAACAGGTTCAACCTTACGTTGTGAAGCGGGCATCATAACGTAAGAATTAACTTGTAAAGCCAGCGAAATTAAATAGAAAATATTTTCTGAAGAATAAAAAATAGTGGCTTATCGGCGTACAAATACAAGTTTCCCGGGCATCTTAACCCACTTTCTGTTACGTGCAATTTTAATTGTACTTCCCGATCCCTGTGTCAGCGTGAAGCTGCCATCCTTCTCGCAGGTAAGCGTTGCTTCGAGGTCTTCGCTGCCGTAATCGTTCACAATCTGCAACTTAGCACAGCGTGCATTCACAAGCTCAGCATCAGTAAACAGCCACTTTCGCCCGTCTTCGTAATCGCCAAAAAAGCCGGGAACCTCACCAAATACGCTCTGCCCGGGGACGCATATTTGTTTGCGGTAGAAATCAATACGCAGGTAAACATTATACTCCTTATTATAAAGCTCACCTTTAAATATGGTAGAGTCGGCTATATTCTTTTTTACAGATTGCGGTTTTGTCGCGTTCTGTGCCGTCCTGTTCTCAATAGTTGCAGAAGGCTTCTGTTCGTTATGTTGCCGGGCTATGGCACAAAGGGAGAACGTGGCCCATATTATGGTAAGAAGTTTTCTATACATTTTCTATATTATTTGTCACTAATTGAGATGTTTGTACAATTAACTTGTTGATTGATGCAAAGTTAATCGATTGCATCAATAAATGCGAGCATTTTTTAAAAATATAATTGTTTGGATTTGGTTTTTACCTTTTTTATATTATCTTTGCCCGCAACAAGACTGTTTTTATGGATAAGGATACAATACTCCCCGACTATATTTTTGAGTCGAGCTGGGAGGTTTGCAACAAGATAGGGGGCATTTATGCGGTACTTTCAACCCGTGCAAAAACATTACAGGATAACTTTAAGGATCGCATTGTTTTTATAGGGCCCGATTGTTGGGACAATAACCCCTGCCCATATTTTGAGGAAGACCCGACATTATTCACAGCATGGCGCAAGGTTGCTCAAACCGAAGGCCTTACTGTAAGGGTCGGACGCTGGATGGTTCCGGGCAATCCTATTGCCGTTCTTGTTGATTTCAGGCCCTTTTTCGCCAATAAAAACCAGATTTATACCGAGCTTTGGGCCGACTATCAGGTCGATAGTCTGCATGCCTACGGCGATTATGATGAAGCCTCCATGTTTTCGTATGCTGCCGGTCGTGTTGTCGAGAGCTTCTATCGCTGCTGTCTTGATGCTACGAAACGGGTTATCTATCAGGGCAATGAATGGATGACGGGCCTCGGCTTACTTTATATCCGCAAGCACGTTCCGGCCATCGGAACCATCTTTACCACCCATGCTACGAGCATCGGACGCAGTATTGCGGGCAACAACAAGCCCCTTTACGATTATCTTTTTGCCTATCATGGCGACCTGATGGCCGCAGAACTGAACATGCAGAGCAAGCATTCTATCGAGAAGCAGACCGCGCAGAACGTGGATTGCTTTACAACGGTAAGTGAAATTACGGCCCGTGAGTGTGCCGAATTGCTGGATAAATCCTGCGACGTTGTGCTGCCAAACGGGTTCGAAGACTCCTTTGTGCCGAAGGCATCAGCCTTTACACGTAAGCGACGTACGGCGCGACAGCGAATGCTTGCCATCGCAAATGCGCTGACAGGCGACCGTTTTGATGACAATACGCTGATTGTATCAACAAGCGGACGTTACGAGTTCAGAAATAAAGGACTCGATATTTTTATCGATGCCATGAACCGCTTGCGCTACGACGACAGGCTTCAGCGCAAGGTGGTAGCCTTTATAGAGGTGCCCGCATGGGTGAAAGAGCCTCGCCGCGACCTGCAGGAGAGGCTGGCAAGTGGATGTCAATACGATACTCCGCTGCCGCAACCACAGCTTACCCATTGGCTTAACAATCAGGATAACGACCGTGCACTCGGCATGATGCGCCAGCTTAACGTAACAAATGATAAGGCCGAAAAGGTGAAAATTATCTTTGTTCCGTCGTACCTGATGGGCGATGATGGCATTGTAAACTTGCCTTATTACGATGTGCTTCCGGGCCACGACCTGTGCATTTTTCCCTCTTATTACGAACCGTGGGGCTATACACCCCTCGAGTCCATTGCCTTCAAGGTTCCCTGTATCACCACTGATTTGGCAGGTTTCGGCTTATGGGCGAATGGCGAAGTGGGACACAGCAGCGTGATTGATGATGGCGTACAGGTAGTTCACCGCACTGACAGCAACTACAATGAGGTTGTAGAGGAAACAAAAAACGCCGTAGTGCATTTCTCCTTATTTAATAAGGACGAGGTGAAAAAGGTACGCGAACGGGCCTTCCGCCTTTCAAAGAAAGCCCTTTGGCAGCATTTTATCACCTATTATATAAAGGCTTACGATATGGCTTTGCACAGAGCTGCGGCAAGAAAATAAAACGAATTAAACTAATTATCGATTATAACGACTTATGAAAATTAAAGCAGATTACACCAACAATCCCCAGTGGAAGACGTTAAACATTAAGTCGACGCTTCCCAAACAGTTGGAATGTTTGAACGAACTTGCCCATAACATGTGGTGGGCATGGAATTACGAGGCTCGGAATTTGTTTAAAAGTTTAGACGAAAAACTTTACGAAGAGGTGGGACATAACCCCGTTCTGCTTCTCGACAGATTAGGATACGACCGTAAGGAGGCAATAGTTAAAGATAAAAACCTGATGGAACAGGTGAAGAAGGTGTACGCAAAGTTTAAGGCTTACATGGATGTTAAGCCCAATAAAAAGCGTCCTTCGGTTGCCTATTTCTCGATGGAGTATGGGCTTAATCAGGTTCTTAAGATTTATTCAGGCGGTCTTGGCATGCTGGCCGGAGACTATTTGAAGGAGGCTTCCGACTCGAACGTTGACCTTTGCGGTGTAGGATTCCTCTATCGTTACGGTTATTTTCGTCAGAGCTTAAGCATGGACGGTCAGCAGCTTGCGAAGTATGATGCGCAGGATTTCAGTACGCTGCCCATTGAACGTGAGCTTGACGCGAACGGCAATCAGGTTGTGGTTGACGTGCCTTATATGAATTATCAAGTGCATGCACTGGTGTGGCGCGTGAACGTTGGACGCATTAAGCTGTATCTTCTCGATACCGACAACGACATGAACTCGCAGTTTGACCGGCCCATTACGCACTCATTGTATGGAGGCGACTGGGAAAACCGTCTGAAACAAGAGATACTTCTCGGTATCGGCGGCACACTGATGCTGAAGAAACTCGGTATCAACAAGCAGCTTTACCATTGTAACGAGGGTCACGCGGCGTTGTGTAACCTGCAGCGTCTGGTTGATTATGTTCAGGGCGGACTGACGTTTAACCAGGCACTTGAGCTCGTAAAGTCATCGTCTCTCTATACTGTTCATACGCCCGTTCCGGCCGGACACGACTACTTTGACGAAACCCTTTTCGGTAAATATATGGGTGGTTATCCCCAGATGCTGGGCATTTCGTGGGACGAGTTCATCGGCATGGGCCGTGAAAATGCTGACGATCATAACGAGCGTTTTTGCATGAGCCTCTTCGCCTGCAACACATGTCAGGAGGTAAATGGTGTCAGTAAGTTGCACGGTTGGGTAAGTCAGAAGATGTTTGCACCCTTGTGGAAGGGCTACTTTGCTGAAGAAAACCACGTGGGCTACGTTACAAACGGTGTGCATTTCCCCACATGGTGCGCTACCGAATGGCGCAAGCTGTATGATAAGTATTTTGAGAAGACTTTCATGTCAGACCAGAGTAATGAGGAAATTTGGCATGCCATCTACAAAGTTTCCGACGAAGAGATATGGGAAACCCGTATGGCTTTGAAGAAGAAGCTGATTAAATATATTCGCGATAAGTTCACTACGCAGTGGCTTCGCAATCAGGGCGACCCGGCCCGTGTGATGTCATTGCTTGAGCGTATCAATCCCAACGCGCTGATGATAGGCTTCTGTCGCCGTTTCGCAACATATAAACGTGCACACCTTTTGTTCACCGACCTCGACCGTCTCAATCGTATTGTAAACGACCCTGAGCGTCCCGTGCTGTTCTTTTTCTCCGGAAAGGCTCACCCTGCTGATGGGGCAGGGCAGGACCTTATCAAAAGAATCTATGAAATAAGCCAGCGTCCGGAGTTCCTCGGAAAGATTATTTTCCTCGAGGACTACGATATGCAGCTTGCGCGCCGACTGGTTTCGGGTGTCGACATCTGGATGAACACGCCAACCCGTCCGCTCGAGGCTTCGGGTACATCAGGCGAGAAAGCCGAGATGAACGGCGTTGTAAACCTTTCGGTTCTTGACGGCTGGTGGGTAGAAGGCTATCGTAAGGGTGCCGGATGGGCACTGCCACAGGAGCGCACCTACGAGCTGCAGAACTATCAGGATCAGCTGGATGCCGCTACTATTTACTCGTTGTTGGAGAACGAAATTGTTCCGCTTTATTATGCAAAGAACAAGAACGGGTACAGCGAAAACTGGATAAAGGTCATCAAAAACTCAATAGCTACCATTGCTCCACATTATACCATGAAGCGTCAGCTTGACGATTACTACGACAAATTCTATAATAAGCAGGCTGCCCGCTTTGCCAAATTGTCGGCCAATAACAACCGTGAGGCTATTGCCATAGCCCAGTGGAAGGAGACCGTTGCCGAGCGTTGGGATGCCATCAACGTGGTCAGCAAGGAAACAGGATTTCTGAACGAGGGCGGTATGACGGGCGAAAAGGTAAAGATTCGCTACGTCATTGATGAGCAGGGACTTGATAATGCCGTAGGCCTTGAGCTTGTTACGCTGAAGCCCGACTCTGATACGTCTGACCGAAGGGTCTATAGCGTTCACGAATTTAAGATGACAGGGCACGAGGGTAACCATTATACCTTTGAACTTGTAGTGGTTCCGGAGCATGCCGGCAGCTTTAAAACGTGCGTCCGTATGTTCCCGAAGAATGCCAGGTTACCTCATCGTCAGGACTTCTGCTACGTGAAATGGCTTGACTAAAATACAGTAATATTTTGCTTCATACGGTCCGCCGGACGCACGTTTCGTCCGACGGGCTTTTTTGTCGCTTCTGTTAAAGCCATATAGTTTTAACATATTTTTGTTATCTTTTCAGGCAAGGTTTCTTCTTTTTGGGTTTTAACAGGCGTACAACATGCAAAAAGAAGTTGTTCAAAATAATTTAAATAACAAATTAACAAACCAAAAATGAAGATGAAAAACTTATTGAAAACCGTGTTGATGGCAGTATGCTGCCTTGGTGTTGCTGCATTTGTGTCGTGTTCAAAAGATGATGACGAGGCAGGGAAACTGAAGTTTAGTGTTGACAAACTCGAGCTTTCGCCGACAGCAACATTTAAGGTAACCATCCAAAACGGAACACAACCGTTCACCGTAAAGTCGGCAGACGAAGCCACTGCAACGGTAAAGGTTGTCGGAAAGGAGATGACAATCACGGGTGTTAAGCCGGGCAAGACCTCTATTATCGTAAGTGATAAGAACAATTTATCAGGCACATTGCCTGTCAAAGTCTTCCTGCCGCTTATCTTTGATAAGTTGGAAGTTAAGGTGGCTCCGAACAAGACAGAGAGCTTCCATGTCAGAGCAGGCAAGGCTCCGTTTAAGGTAACCGTAAAGGATAAGGCCATAGCTTCGGCCACTGTAAATGGCGATGTCGTTACAGTTAAGGGTCTTAAGGCTGGGAAAACATCGATAACCGTTGTCGACAGCGACAATACCTCTGGACAAATAAATGTTTTTGTGAAGTAGATTTCTGACAGAAAACCTGGAAGAACAGGAGAATTCAACCGGTTCTCCTTGTTCTTTCCTTTTCATTAGGCATTTATCAATAATATTATATACATTTGTAAGTATCAATTATGACAGGAGGAATGAAAATGAAATACGTACATTATCTTTCAGGATTATTGCTGGTTGCGTTTTCGATGGCTTTGCAGTCGTGTATCAATGATGACGAAACTAACGATCCCCCTATTAATTATCCCAATGCACTTGTTACGATTAAGACCAACAGTGCTACCGGACAGGTTTATTTTCAATTAGACGATTCGACGACGATTCTTCCGACCAATTCTTCAATTTCCCGTTTTTCAGGCAAAGAAGTGCGGGCTCTTACCCACCTTATGCAGCTGAAAGGCCCGAGCGGTATTTATACAAGGAGTGCCATCGTACAGTGGGTTGATACCATACGGACAAAGAAAATGGCCCCTGATTTGGGCACACAGAATGACAGCAAATATGGTAACGACCCTGTCGAAATTCTGAAAAACTGGACCACTGTTGTCGAAGACGGTTACCTGACACTGTGTTTCCGCACCTATTTTGGCAATGGAACGAAGCATGTCATCAATCTTGTAAAGGGTGCCAATCCGTATGAAGTGGTGCTCCACCATGATGCAAAGGGTGATGTAAGAGGTATGATTCGCGATGGACTTATTGCCTTCAGGCTCAGCGATTTGCCCGACACTCATGGGCAAACAGTGGATTTAACACTGAAATGGCAGTCGTTTTCAGGTCCGAAGAGTGTAAAATTCAAGTATAAAAGTCGCCAGTAAAAGCATATCAAAGCAGTTTTGCCGCATTGATGAACTTGTTCAAACACAATAAAGAACAATATATTTTAAGCCTTTTTTCCAAGGGTGACGCCCTTGCTATGGACAAGCTTTATGCGGAATATGCTGACTATATGGCCTCGGTTTGTGCCCGATACGTGGGCTGTGCAGACGATTTACACGACGTGCTTCAAGAGGCCTTCATCAGAGTTTTTACCCGAATAGATACATTTATATACAAGGGTAACGGCTCTCTGAAGGCCTGGCTTACGAAGGTTGTCATCAACGAGGCACTGCGTTTCATCAGAAATCGGGATGCAAATATTTCGGTAAGTGTAGATGCCGACATCCCTGACGTCGCAGACAATGAGCCTGATATAGACAACCTATCAATTACACAGATAACCGATTCGATACTTAAGCTCCCGCCCGGCTATAGGGCGGTCTTCAACTTATTTGTGATTGAAGGCAAAAGCCACAGCGAAATTGCAACACTTCTCAATATAAAACCCGACACGTCGGCATCGCAATTGCACAAGGCAAAGCTATTGCTTGCAAAGATGCTTAAGGAACAAAACCACGGCGAACATGACAAAAAAAGAAGATTGGCTCAATAAATTGCACACACGTGTTCAGAATTCTGACCATGTGAAGGCACCGGAAGGTCTTCTTGACGACATCAAGAAGGAGATGGCCCGCCGTGGAGTTGCTCCTGCGCACACTGCGGTAAAGGGTGCACGCATCGTCCCTTTATGGGTGTATAGTGTGGCTTCCGTGGCTGCCATTCTTGCCGTGTGTTTTTATCTGGGCGGCGTGTTTACCGACCCGTCACCCTCTCTTTTGCCGACGACTTCGATGAAAAGCCGCCCTCTTGACATTCGTCCAAACCATGTGGAGACAGGGGAAACACCAGCCGGACAGCCTGAGCAGACAGGACAAAATTCGGCTAATATGGTAGCATCTGTTCTCAAACCTGCTGTGACCGACGCCGTAGACGGCACACCAGACACGGGCAATACAGAACCCGGCACGCCGGATGTTGCAGACCATCACGATGCTGCGGTTGAACCATCAGATAACAAAACGGATGCAAATACGCATACATCGCCTGCCCCCGTTGCCCCACGGCCTGCAGGAAAGCCCTCACGTCGTAGTGGCGGTGAGCCGCAGCCGTTGCTTGCCATGGCCGGAAACCATCAGTCGCACTTCAGCATAGGCGCTTCCTATAGCGGTGCATCGGGCGCTTCGCATAATGCACAGGGCATGATGATGACCTCTTCCGACCCCTACGGTAAGCACGAACCGGAGTTCTCCGGCGACAAGAACCTGCATCAGATAACGGCTTCCGAAGACATGAAAACCACCAGCAGGCATCGTCAGCCGGTCAAGCTGGGGCTGTCAGTCAGGTATAATCTGGACAGCCGATGGAGCTTGCAGTCGGGCCTTACCTACAGCTGGCTCTCATCCGAATTTTCATTCCGTAAGGGGAGAGAGAACAACAAGGACGAGCAAACCCTTCATTATGTGGGCATTCCTCTGGCTGCAAGCTATAACTTTGTCAGGACAAAGCACATAAACGTCTATGCCACGGCGGGCGGAGAAGCTGAGAAATTAGTGCGAGGCGTAATGAAACATTCGTCCCAAACCGTCGAAGAGGCAGGCTCGAACAGCATTGCGGTGAAAGAGAAAAGGCTGCAATTCTCGGTGAACGTTGCCGTCGGAGCCGAATATAAATTGGGCAGAGACGTCAGTATTTATGCCGAACCGGGCGTGAGCCACTATTTTAACAATGGCAGTGCAGTGGATAACATCTACAAGGACACGCCTACAAGTTTTAATCTTAACGTCGGATTCAGAATCAATTTAAATCAATAAGCACGGTGAAAAGAATCGCATTTCTTATTTGCATGCTGGCTTTTGCCATCGTCTCATGCACCACATAGAAGAACGCCCGTACGCTGACCCATCTTCATTTTGATAGTTGATAATCAATACAAAGACTATACGGTTAAAGAAATAGAAAGGTAATAAGTGCGTTTTTCATCCATATTTCTTTAACTTTTTTCAGAACCGATGGGGTTATTATTTCCTGATATCTTGCTTTGCCCCTCGGTTCAGTTAAGTTTTGGAGCATATACTACTCTAAGATGATGATGCCCTGCTACGGACTTTGTTTCGTAGCGGGGCTTTTCTTTATGTGGTAAGATTCATGCTGGTTATGTTTCTAAAAACCGGGAATTGTGGGCAAATCTCCAAT
>CALIIG010000124.1 GCA_938018155.1 uncultured Prevotella sp. | reverse complement strand
TTCTGGAGCTGCTCCTTCGCTGTTTGTAAGTATCAATATTTTGTCATTTTGTCTATTTGCATTAGATATTTCAAATACAATTTTTTCAAAATTTTTAACATCTTTCACTTTCACATTTTTTGCCTTTAGATCCAGTGTGTTTCCAGTTATCACATCAATAGGTGCAGGTTTATTATCTTTCACGTTTATATTACGGCTTCCTCTTCCTCCAAAGAGTATACTTTCTTTTCCAAACAATACAGAATTGCCTTCTATTACAATCTTATTATTTATAACAGAACCTCTATGGCTATAACCACCATAAACATTACCACCAATTTTTGAGTTACCTTTTATTATTATTTCATTGTCACTAACTACTGAATTTTGTCCAGCACCACCATAAACACTTCCGCCTCTTACTGTTTTTACTCCATCTCTTTCCCAAAACCCATTTGTTGCAAGAACTCCACCATTAATAATTACCTTATTATTTTTTATTTCAGGAAATTTGTTGTTGTTGTCTTCCACTGCTCCAAAAACACGTTCAAGAGGTTTTCCACCTGAATTAATATAAACAGTGTTTCCTTTGGCACTTGAAGAAATACCAAATGAATTTTCCAGTTTTTCAAATCCTAACGCTTGAGTAGCTTTATTATCTTTTGGATACGTTACTATTTCCTTTGCAAGAAGACTCGTACTCAGCATTGCAATCCCCGCTAAAACAATTAATCCTTTTTTTAACTGACTTCTCATTTTCATAATATCCTCCTAAAAAAGTATTTTTCCCAAATTAAATTTTAAACACAAAAAATTTAATCTTAGATAAGTTTAGATATATTTTACTCCTAATTAGTTTGATTGTCAATTATTAAGTTAATAAAAATATATTGTAATTTATTTTTAGTTACAAGTCAAGTGTTTTTTTAAATTTTTACAAAAAGCAACAAAAAAGAAGCATTTCCCAGCTTCTTTATAAATTTATTATTTTTTACTTGTAGCTTTAGATATTTCAGCAATATCAACTGAATATCCCATAACTTCTCCAACGTCTTTAACTTTACCTTTTACAGTTATTTTATCGCCTTTAGAAAGTTCAGCAATCGCTTTTTTTTGATCATCATTTTTTACAAATGCCTGAACTCCTGTAAGTGTAAGGTCATCACCTGAAGGTTCGATCGTTACATAGTCTCCTTGTGCGTCAATATTACCTAAAACTCCTGTAATTTCATAATCTTTACCCTTATGAGCTTGAGCAGCTTTTAAAGCATTTCCTTCCAAGTCACTAACTAATTGTTTAGCCGTTATTTTTTCATACGTAACCGCTTTTTTCTCAGTACTTGCATTATTTGTGCCAGAATTTGAATCTGATTTTGAATCATTACCCCCAACACTTCCAACTGCTAAAATTACAAACAAAGCACATCCAATCAATAAACCTATTTTCTTTTTCATATTTTTTCTTCCTCCTCAATTTTTTTTATAAAATACATTGCAATTAAATACAATACAAACATATATATAACATCATATATATCAAATGTTCCAGTTACAAACCAAAGTTGTGATATTTCTGTTATTATACTTCCAGCAAATATTGATGAAAGTATAATTCTATTTTTAAAATAAATACTTAAAAACATTGTAAATGAATATACCCAGAAAGCGTCAGGTAAAGAAAATAAGACACTTTTGGGAATATATATTCTGTATTTATAAAAATTATCTCTCAAAAAATTTATTATAAAATCCAATTTCAAAAATTTAAACCATTTAAACATTAGTAAATTTTTTTCTCGAAATAATATATAAATCATTGAACCAGCAAATATTGATAAAAATATATGAATAATTTTTTTGCCATTTCCTGTTTTTAAAAATTTATTTACTTTCACAAGCGATTCCATCTCTGTCCCTGTCTAAATGTCTTGCATATCCAGGCTCACCCTTTTTGATATTTTTATAGCCTTTTGATCTAGCTTCCTTACAATTTTTAAAATGTAATGTTTCTGTGAATGTGTTAGCACTAACAAATGCTAATGTTAAAATTACAAATAATTTTTTCATTTTGATTCCTCCATCTTTTTATATTTTGAAACCAAAATTAACCCTGCTTAAATTCATTATGTATCACTATTTTTTGTTATTGTCTTCATACATTTTTTTAAAATCAACATCTGGCAAATTAACCATCACGGGAATTTTATCGAACATAGTCATACTTGCTACATAAGATTTCACATATTCATATAACATTTCTGCTCCAGCTGTAACTAATAGCTCTTTCCTTTGTTGCCCGCCCAAACCGTCTAAAAGTTCAAAATCACCAACAATAGATATTTTTATTTCTTTATATTCTCAAATTGATGGTTTTTGGCTGATTCCCCTGTGGTTTACTGCATATATTTATATTTTAACATTTTTATTTTATTATACCTTTGTATTTACACATTTTTATTTGTTTATATCTGCATTTATTTATACATTAGTATTTTAATATAATGATTTGTTTATATAATAATATTTTAATATAAACAATTATATGTTTGTTTATATTGTTATGTTTGCAATTATTTGTTTTATTATATATTTAATTATATGCAGATTTATTTGTTTATTTCTTTAATTCTTTATTTGTTTATACAAGCAAATATTTACTTATTTATTTATATATATATTGCTCTTTGTTTATGGTGGTTCGTTTTTTGTTGTGTAACGTGCGGGTTATCAGTTGTTTGTTCTGCTGTATGGCTGCCTGTCCGGCAGTGTTTTCGTAAGGCCTGATTAAACATATAAAAATATAAATATATAATTAAATCCGTATTTTTACATATTAAAATATGAACAAATAAACAATTTAAAATATTAAAATATAAATGGATAAACAATTAAGTAAATAAAAATATAAACATTTAAATGAATAAAAGCATAAACCATTAAAAGTATGAAAAAACATTTGTGTATATAGATAAAAATACCTATATTTGCAAATATAAAAAATGATACATATAAAAATATGTTCGTTTAAATCGATAAAAATATAAATAAACCATTATATAATAAGGTATGAAGAATCATAAGATAGTTTTTGCAAATCAGAAAGGTGGCGTGGGAAAATCGACGCTGTGCATGCTTTTTGCCAATTATCTGGCATGGAAAAAGCAGGATGTGTGCCTTATTGATACCGACTTGCAGAAGACAATCATGATGCAGCGAAAGAAAGACCGCGAGATTTACGACGGCATGGAAGAGCCCTACACCGTGCAAGACTTTGACGTGCAGGACCCGGAATTGATGCAACAGCTGATGGAATCGGCTTCGCAAACCGAAGGTTACGTGCTTTTCGACTCGCCCGGCAACGTATCTGAAGACGGGTTGGTGCCGATGTTTACCAACGCCGACTTCATTATCTGTCCCTACGAATACGAGGAAAAAACGCTCGATTCGACGGGAACTTTCATCCAGGTTATCAATGCCCTGCGGCAAGCAACGCCCGAAATGAACGCCCGGCTGTTCTTTGTGCCGAACCGTATCGACGTGCGTATTGGTACTGCCGACGAGCTTCGCATGTGGAAACAGACGGATGCCATATTCAAACAGCTGGGTTCGGTAACGCCCCGCATCACTGCACGCGCCTCGCTGAAGCGCATCAACACCTTCGAAATAACCGCCTCGCAGCGCGATGCCGTAAAGGGAGCATTCGACTTTATGATACGGCGCATGAAAGACGATTGAACGATTCTCTTCCCTGCAGCCCCCTGCCCGTTCTCCGAAAAAGCATTCCGAACACACTTTCACAGCCTGAAAGGGAGACGAAAATTCAGCCGGGAGATTATAAAACAGGCCTGAGAAGCAACCAGAAACAACGTCAGGCACATATAATAATATAATAAGGTGTCATCGCGATGGGCATAAGTTATATATGATAATAGGGTATGAGGCAGAAGAAAACAACGCCGGGCGCAGATAAAAATATAATAAGGAGAGATGAATTACAACGCCATTCGTATATAAATATATAAACAAATAAAAACGCAAACATATAAAAGTATAAATAAATTTTCAGATATTTATATTCTTTAATCGTGATAACGTTGTCCCGTCAGGCAGCCGGCTCACAGAAAAGACAAAATACTGAAAAGCTAAAATCCGTTTGAAAACTATGGCAAAGAAAAAGACAAGCGTCCTCCTGCCGGGAGGAATCCAGGGATTAGTGCACGATTTGCAGAACGGAAAGAGCAATTTTGCACCCAAAGTGATTGAAACCACCGTTGACGACGACGATGAAGAGACGGCGGTTCTGAATGAGGAAGAAAACACGACAAAACCGGAAACTGGCGACAAAAGCGTGAAAACATCTGATTCACAGCGTAATAACGAAACAGTGCCGGCATCGGAACCTCTGCCTGAAAACGGCAGAAAATACGATGTCAGAAATGAGGAATACGCTGACAGTGAGGCAGGTAGAGTAGGGGAGCCCGTTGAGAAATTCGGAACTGAAAGGCCGTCCGTTTCGGGCGCAGAGCCGGCAAGGGGTACGGTTGATGCCGAAAACGCCGGAAATGACGACCCCAAAGCTGCTCCCGCGCGCGGCCGGCGGCCGAAGGAAAACACCATGCGCGAGTATCATATCGTCAAGGATAATTCGGCCGATTCGTGGCAGCTGTTTCTCGATATGGCCACACAGTATAAGAACGGAGGCGGCAAACTGGCCACCATTTATATTGATGAAAGTTTGAAGAACGTGCTCGACCGCATGAAATATGCCGGTCAGGAGAAGCTCTCGACGTCGGCCATCCTCTCAAGTATCGTCGCCCGCTTTGTGTATGACCACGAGGACGAAATCAAAAAGGTGCTGTATTCTGATTTGATGTAAGGAGCCTTCGGGTTACAGCTGCGATAATACGGTGTCGTGACAAGTGTTCCGTTGATGATACCGTATACAGCAGGGCGGCAGGGTTATGGCCTCTGATTCATTGCATATATATAATAAGGTGGTAACCCTCTGGCTCTTATCCCGTTGTGTTTGCTGAACCGTTATTCCGTGCTTGCGAAAGTTAAACAAGCGTGAAAAGATGGTAAAAAAGTGTTGTGTGCGCGCACAATTGATTGATTCAAGTCAAAAATAAGCTTAAAAGGCATTATTTTTAGCTTGTAATTGTTGCAGATATGGAGAAGGTTTGCTAACTTTGCACCACGATAAAAGATAAATAAGTTAGTAGATTTTTCATATAGGTTTTTAGTTTTTAGGTTTTGATAGATTGTTTTTTAGGTTCAAAAGGTTATTAGTTTTAGGTATTAAGATTGATTATTTTTCAGGTAACACAATTTGATGTTAGATGGTGGTTCGACGCCGTGAGGCGGAAACCGCAATCTGGCTCAAATGGAATGAAAGACAATTTTGGAAAAGAACGGAGCGGGGTTTAGTCTGAAAGAAGGCTAAGCCCCGCTTGCTTGTTGTCGGGATAATATCGGTGTTTCCATTTCATGAAGACCGTTAATGGTGTTTTTGGAAATGGCATGATTGTAGAACGCTGCAAAAATCTCTGTGAGCATACGGGCCGTAAGTATACCCAACTTATCAGAGCTATACCGGAAAGAGGCCCTGTAGCAAGATGTTTTTGCTGTTGAATATCAGAGCTTTTCAATTTTCTTCCAGGCACTCATACGGGCGAATCTCTGCAGAAAATTGTTTTATGTGCACCTATGGCGGAAATCATTGTGTTCGCATCATTGTGTTAAAGGCGGCGCATAACAGAGAGTTGCCTGCACAAAAACAAAAAAATGGGGGCGGGTGGATTGTAGGCTTTGTCCCCCGCCCCTCATGCCACTACACGGCTGCAGCCTGTGCTGCGAGCTTCTCGTGGCTCTTTTTACCATATGAAAATGCAGACCTAATGCCCATAAATTATCGTTGCAAAAAAGTTTCAATGCAATAGCTTCACAGCTATAATACA
Source organism: uncultured Prevotella sp. (assembly GCA_938018155.1). Classification (GTDB taxonomy): domain Bacteria; phylum Bacteroidota; class Bacteroidia; order Bacteroidales; family Bacteroidaceae; genus Prevotella. Next base: position 9,878 of record CALIIG010000124.1, on the reverse strand, counting down.
GCCATCGGGCTGTTTTTATTCTATAACTACTGCGGTTCCGCTTACTACTACCATAAGCATTGAGCCGCGTGCGCCTACTGTTTCATAGTCGATGTCGATGCCTACAATGGCATTTGCCCCTACGGCTTTGGCGGCATCCATCAGCTCGTCCATAGCCGTTTGCTTGCCTTCGCGTAAAACTTTTTCGTAGCTTTTGACGCGACCGCCGAATGTATCGCGCAAATTGGCGAAGAAATCCTTGAACAGGTTGGCACCGATAATGGCTTCGGCGGTTACTACTTGTTTGTACTCGGTGATGGGATGACCTTCAATAGTGGGTGTGGTTGTTAATAACATAACAGCAGGTTTTTAAGGTTTGACGATACCCCGAAGGGGTGTTTTGTAGTAGTTTGGACAACCGTTTGCACGCCATTTGCGTACTTTTCGGGTGTCTTTACGTTGTCTACAGGTACAAAAGTAATAAATAATTGCGTACGTTGAAACTTTTTTTGCGATTTTTTTATACAAAAATGAAATAAATAGCCAAAAATGATGATTTCATGATATTTTTTTGCATCCGGCCTGAAACTTTCCCCATCTTCGCGTACCTGTTTCATGTTAAATGTCTTACTTTTGCATATCAGGGTATTTTGTATTCAGCAATAGTACGAAGATATTTTTGGAATTGTCAAATTAAAACATTCGGATGAAGAAACTGTTGTTTGTTGTATTTGTCGCCGTAATGGCATCGTTGGTTCCGGTGACGGCCAAAAGAAAGAAAGCCGCAAAGGGCGTTGACACCGCGCTGGTGGCGAAATTGAAAACCGATGACTGGACACGCACGCTGAAGGGAGCGCGCCGGATGAACGGCATGTTTCCCGTTTATCTGAACCAGAAGGACGGAAAGCTGTTCTTCGAACTGGCCGATTCGGCCATGAAACACCCGTATATTCTCTCGAACCGCATTGCGCAGACGAGCAATACACACGATTATGTGGCCGGCCAGATGGTTGATCGCCCCATGCTTGTGCGCTTCAGCCGCGACAGTGTAAAGGTTATGCTGCACCTGGTTCAGCAGGGAAACGTCGTAAGCAGCGACGACCCCATAGCGGCATCGTTTCGTACCAACTTTGCCGACCCGGTGCTGAAGGGGTTTAAAATTGCCGCGCAGCGGGGCGGACGCGTGCTGATTGACGTAACCAATTTTTTTGGAAGCAACGAAAAAAGCATCAGTCCCGTCAAAGCCGACAACCCGCTTTCGGTGCTCTTCGGAGGCCCGAAGGGGTTGAAGGGCACCTATCAGAGCGACGCTTCGGGCATCAGCGAGGTGAAGAATTTCCCGCTGAATATCGAAATAAAAACCCTGCTCACGTTTTCGCTGTCGGGCAACGACAAGCCCTATTCGGTGGTAATGCACCGCTCTCTTTACCGTGCGCCCGGCACATTGATGCGTGCCCGCCTGCACGACAGGCGCGTAGGGTATTTCTCGACCGGCCAGAAGGTGTATAGTTCGCAGGCCGATCGCGTTGACGAAAGGAGCATTATTCATCGCTGGCGCATCGAACCGCGCGACAGTGACCGTCAGAAATACTTCGCCGGTGAGCTGGTAGAGCCGAAGAAGCCCATCGTTTTCTATGTCGATTCGGCCTTTCCTGAGAAGTGGCGCAGCACGGTAAAGCAGGGCATTCTCGACTGGAACGCCGCGTTCGAAGCCGCCGGTTTCAAAAACGTTGTGCAGGTTCGCGACTATCCTAAGAACGATCCGGCGTTCGATCCTGACGATATGCGTTACAGCTGTGTGAAATATGCCGTTACCGAAACCGCCAATGCCATGGGCCCAAGCTATGTGGATCCGCGCACGGGTGAGATACTGACGGCCGACGTTATATGGTATCACAACGTCATCAGCCTGCTGCATAACTGGAGGTTTGTGCAAACGGGGGCCGTTGACTACCGCACGCACAAGAAAACATTTGACGACGAGGTGATGAAGGAATCGATGCGATATGTCACTTCTCACGAAATAGGGCACACGCTTGGACTGATGCATAACATGGGTGCCAGCTTTGCATTTCCCGTGGACAGCCTGCGCAGCCCGTCGTTTACACAGAAGTATGGCACCACGCCCAGCATTATGGACTATGCCCGTAACAACTTTATTGCCCAGCCCGGAGATATGGAACGCGGCGTGAAACTGACGCCGCCCGTATTGGGTGTTGAGGATATTAACGCCATCAAATGGGGTTACCGGCTGATAAAGGGAGCGCAGACGATGGACGACGAAAAGCCCGTTCTGTCGCAATGGATACGCGAAAAGGCCGGCGATGCGATGTACGAGTTCGGGCCACAGCAGGTAATGGGAACGGTAGATGTAAGTGCACAGACCGAGGATTTGGGCAACGACCACGTAAAAGCCGGCAATTACGCTATATCGAACCTGAAGATTATTATGCGCAATCTGGAAAAATGGACGGCCGAACGCGGTGCCGACTATTCGTATATGCAGGATATGTACAAGAGCTTAGTGTCGCAATATGCCCGCCATCTGGGCCATGTACTGCCGTATATTGGCGGTGTAAGATACCACGAAGTGCGCCAGGGCGACACTTTTCCGGCCGTAGAATATGTGGATAAAGCCGGTATGCGCCGTGCCATGACATGGTTGGTGGCACAGGCCCGCAGCTATAAATCGTGGCTGTGCCCTCAGAAATTGCTCATGAAATTTGACCGCGCCGACGAAATTCGCACTAATTTCGAGAACACAGTAGTGAACGGTTTGTTCGCCTCTACCCGTCTGCAGCGCATCGACGACGGCCATAAGCTCAATGCACAGCGCAATTACAGTGTGACGAATTATGTTGACGACGCCTTCAACGAGGTGTTCAGGCCCACGATACAAGGTCGTTCACTGACCGACGCCGACCTGAAACTGGCCAGCGAAGCCGTAGCCCTTTTTGCGCGTGCCAGCGGTATTCAGGCCGACGGTACAAAGGCATCGCTCGTGAAACTGGCCGATAACGGTTACACCTATTATAATAATAGCACCGGCATGGAGCAGCGCGACCTGCTGCCCTGCGAATATAACGCCCCCGAAACGAGCTTCGTTCGCATCAACTACGGCCTGCCGTCGTTGCCCGACGAGGTTTACAAGCCCCTGATGTTGCGTCAGCTTCGCCGCGCCCTCAGCCTGTTCACGGCCAAGCGTGCCACCGGCAACGCTGCCACAAAAGCGTTCTACGAATACCAGATTTTAACGATTAACAAGTTGCTCAAAAAGTAAAGGGCTTGTGAGAAATTGAAGAACGAAACGCTAAGAAAGTAAGAAGTGAGAAGGAGTTAGGTAACGAATAGGGCAGAAGTGCAGAATAAGGTTTACTATTTTTCGAGCTAATGCAACAGACATACAATGGTCTTCACTCCTTCACTCCATAACTTCTTTCACTCCTGAAGTTCACTTCCTTCACTCCCTCACAAAAGTATTGTTTTATGACTTCGACAGTTTCACATTTTCAAAGTGTTGTCTTCACTCCTTCACTCCATAACTCCTTTAACTCCTGAAGTTCACGTCTTTAACTCCTGAATATAAATAAAAATTCCCCATATTATTATATGAAATCAAGAATTATAACACTGTGTTTAACCTTTGGTATTACAGCCACTGCATGGGCACAAAAGCAAACCGTTAAAGGTAGCGTAGTAGATGCCGACGGCGAGCCCGTTATCGGTGCCGTTGTCAAGACGCAAGACGGAAAGACGGCAGGCGTAACCGACGTCAACGGTGCCTTTACCCTCTCGGTTCCCGAAGGCAAGACCACCCTCGTTATATCGAGCGTGGGCCTGAAAACACAAATGGTGAGCGTAACAGCAGGCAAGCCTCTGAGCGTGAAAATGGCGAGCGACGAAAAGACGCTCGACGAACTGGTTGTCGTAGGATACGGCATTCAGAAGAAGTCGGCCCTTACAGGGTCGATAGAAACCATCAAAGCCGAAGACCTTGTATTGCAGCCAGTGATGAACCTTGACCAGGCATTGACCGGCCAGGTAGCCGGTTTGCAGGTGATGCAAGCCACCGGAGACCCCAGCACGGCGCGCGAAGCCAATATCCGTGTGCGCGGTATCAACGATGCTCCGCTGCTGGTTATCGACGGCGTTCCGCGCTTCGGCACTACCACGTCCGACGGTGAGATGCGACTTTCCGACCTGAATCCCGACGACATTGAAAGCGTAACCATTCTGAAAGACGCTGCCGCCGCTGCCGTTTATGGCGCAAGAGCCGCAAACGGTGTGGTGCTGGTGCAGACCAAACGCGCCAAGGGCGACCAGAAAGTTCATGTGAACTACCGCGGCCAGTACAACGTAGAGCAGTCGACACGCAATCCGGAATTTCTCAACGCTTACGATTTTGCCCTGCTGCGAAACCGTGCTGTCGACAATACCCCGGGCACGACAATCGCGAAATATACCGATGCACAGCTCGAACAAATCAAGAACCATACTGCACCCAATGTGTATGGCGACGAAGACTATATGGCTTATCTCGACAAAACAGGCTACTCTACAACCCACAGCGTATCGGTGACGGGCGGCAACCAGTTCGTGCGTTACTATCTGTCAACAGGCTTGGCTGACGCCAGGGGTATTTACACAGGCATAGGCCGTAACCGCCTTACATACAGTGCAAAACTGGATGCAACGCTGGCCAGGGGGCTGGTATTGTCGTTCTCGGAGGAGGGAACGCGCACCCGTTCAAAAAACAGCAGCTACTCAACGCTGTCGGCAGCCTATTCGTATTCGCCTCTTCAGGTGTACCGTTTCAGCAACGGCGACCTGGCAAGTATTAACGGAGGCAACCCCCTTGTCAACATCTACGGACTGGGAGGATATATCAAAAGCACCGGCAAAATGAACACCATGACGGTGAATCTGCGATGGGATGTGCCATGGGTAAAAGGCCTTTCGGCTTATATTCGCGGCACCTTCGACGACAATCACCGCATTGAAAGCACCTTCAGCCGACCGGTAACGCTGTACACTTACGACGCCGTGGCCGACAGTTACGCCACCGACCCCAACACAGTATATCCTACTGCCAGGGTGTCGCTGCGCCAGGCCGATACCTTCTTCGACAGTCAGCTCTACGAAACAGGGGCTAATTTCATGCGCACATTTGCACAGAAGCACGACGTTGAGGGTACCCTCGTGGCCAATTACCAGCGCACACACAACCAGTATATGAACGGAACCAACCAGGATAAGGGCATCTATCCCGAAACCATGGGTACGGCACAGAAGGCCCTTCTCAGCGGCAACGAAATATACAACCAGCGTGCTTCGCTCATCGGAAGGGCGAAATATGGCTACGCCAACAAGTATTTTGCCGAGTTCAGTTTCCGCGTAGACGGGTCGAATAACTTCATACCGGGCCGGCGTTGGGGATTTTTTCCTTCGTTCTCGGCAGCGTGGGCCATGTCGAACGAAGACTGGTTCCGCCGGTGGAAACAAAGTGTTTTAAGCAACGTTAAGCTGCGCGCCTCTACGGGTTGGCTCGGCAACGACGGCCTCGTCAACTCGTTTTCTTACCTCAAAACGTTTCAGGAGTCGACAAACATGGGTTACAGCCACGGTGGAAACTTCCGCCCGGGCCTTATCCTTACAACGGGCGGATACCCCAATCCCGACCTGACGTGGGGACGAACACACGACTGGAACTTCGGCCTTGACCTCGGATTCTGGGGAGGCCGCATCAGCGTCACCGGCGAATACTACGTGCGTTACGAAACCGATAAAATTACGTCGGCTCCCGATTACATCTATCCGCCGTCGACAGGAGTGGAGGGAAACGTGCCGAGTATTAACTTTGCGAAGCTCAAAGCCTGGGGATGGGACCTCACAATCAACCATCGTAACACCGTAGGAAAGCTGAAATACAACTTGGGTATCACGCTTTCGAAAACGCAGGATAAGTATTTAGACTATGGCGACGAATCGGCACAGCTGCCCAATTTAAGAAGAAAGGGACGCTCGTATGGACCATGTACGAGGCGGCGGGATTGTTCCAGACGCAGGACGAAATTGACAACTGCGGAGTGGACCAGGACGGAGCGGGTAACGCCACACTGGCCCCCGGCGACATCAGATACGTCGACCAGAACGGCGACCATCGCATCACGTCAGAAGACCAGGTGTACGTCAAAAATTCCTCTTATCCCGATATGGACGTGGCTTTTCGCCTCGGCGCATCGTACAAAGGGTTCTTCTTTAATGCTCTTTTTCAGGGCGAAATGGGGTATAAGCAGAATATCAACGAGTCGTACACGCTCGACAACGGCACGCTGCAGAAGTTCCAGAAATATCATTTAACCGAAACGTGGACGCCCGAAAACACCGGTGCCCGCTACCCGCGCATCAAGTTTGTAACCAGTAACGACAACAACCGTCGCGCGTCGACGTTCTGGATCAGGAACTGTAACTTCCTCCGGTTAAAGATGTTAAGCATCGGCTATCAGCTGCCGCGCAACATGGTCAGGCACATCGGCGCAACGTCGGCAAGCCTTGCTTTCCAGGCCGGTAACCTGTTTACCGTCACCAATCTCGAGGGCATGGACCCCGAATCGCTGCGCGGATACCCCATACAAAGGTCGTTTGGCGTAACGCTTAACTTAGGTTTCTGATACGACAAAAACAAGAATTTCACGACATGAAAAATATAATTTCAAAAGCATTACCGGCTCTGCTGCCACTGCTGATGATGGCATGCAGCCCCAACAGCCTTTTCGACAAAAACCCATACAACAAAATTTCCGACGACAAAACATGGGAAACTCCCATGCTGCTCGACGAATATGTGAACACGTGGTATCGTAATATGAATTCGGGATTTAAGACATACGTCCCCAGTACGGCCCTGTTCAAGAGCATTTCGCGCTATTATCTGCCCTGGTTTACCGACCAGCTGAGCAACGGTAAAAGCGACTGGTACAACGCCGGCTACGGTGATATACTGAAGAATAACGAAGAAAGCATCACACAGTGGGCCCGCAACACGTGGACAAGCTGCTATACGCAGATACAGTATATTAACTCATTCCTCGAAAATAAGGACAAGGTGCCCGATGCCGCACAACGCCGGCGTGTGGAGGGTGAAGCCCACTTTTTCCGCGCCTACTATTATTATATGTTGTGGCGACGCTTCGGAGGCGTGCTCATTATCGACCACACCTACAACCCTCTCAAAAAAGCCGAAAAGTTTCCGCGTGCTTCATACGGGCAGATGGTGTCGTTTATCGTGGCCGAAGCCGGCAAGGCCGACAGCCTGTTAGCCGTTACAAACGGTGCTTCCGACGTGGGACGCGTTACGCGCGGTGCTGCCATCATGCTCAAAGCCAAGACGTATTTGTGGGCCTCAAGCCCGGTTTTCCAGAACAAAAGCAAAAGCTATCTTGGCTTTACTGACGACCAGTCGCAAACCATGCTGCAAAAGGCACGCGCCGCCTACGACCAGCTTTTCGCCCTTAACCGCTACCAGCTCGTGCCCGTTACGGCCACCACGCAGGACGGCATTCGCGACGAGTACCGCAAAATATTCACTACAAAGAACACCTCCGAATCGATATTGGAGGTGCAACACTCTGATGACGGCGACTATGCCAATAAGTTTGGCCATACGTTAGACCGCGATGCGGCTGCCCCTTCTTTCACAGGCACGACGGCTGCATACACTCCTACACAAAACCATGTGGCCGAATACGGTATGCGTGGCGGTGCCGTCTACGACCCGCAACATCCCTACGACAACCGCGATTACCGCTTTTATGCCAACGTTCTCTACAACGGCTGCGAATATCGCGGGCATATGATGGACATGGCTACGACCGACGGCAGGGCCGGTGCCGACATCACGCCCTACGGTTCGTCCACAACAGCCGCCGTCAGCCGCACGGGATACTATCTCGGCAAGTTTGTCGACGCCTCGCAATCCATTGACGATAACAACACCTATGCCAGCAAACAAGATTATATTATCTGGCGTCTGGCCGAGGCTTACCTCGATTATGCCGAAGTGTGCTACCGCCTGGGCGACAACGCTGCCGCCCTCGACATGGTGAACCGCATCCGTACACGCGTGCACATGGATGCGCTGCCGGCCCTCACCTGGGACGATATTGTGCACGAACGCCGCGTGGAAATGGCTTTTGAAGAAACCATATACTGGGACCAGATGCGCTGGGGCACGGCCGAACAAACCTTCAGCGGTGCCACCAATCCGCTGAAAGGCATCACCATTACCGTGCACGCGGGCCATACAACCTACCGTACGGTAAACATCAACAGGTTTCCGGCGCGCGTGCGTAAGTTCGAAACCAGGGAGTATTACTTCCCCATTCCGTGGGCCGAAGTGCGCTACCAGGGCATCGATCAGAACCCCGGCTGGAACGAAGTATAGCCTTTTTACAACGGCATGGCAGCGGCAAGGCTGCTGCATGCCCCTGATGGCGTTGGCCCGTGGGGCTTGTGTTGTTAGCCTGAACAGGCGTGCTCCCGGGCCGGTAACACCCATGAAATATTCCTGATACAGAATAAAATATTATAAATCATTACAACAACGCTGCCCCGTAACGTTCTCCTTTCCCGGGAATGGGGGCGGCCCTTAAACATTTCCAACATGAAAAAACTGTTTACTTTGGCAGCACTTGCATTCAGTTTGCTGTCTGCAAGCGCACAAACCACAAAAAACTTGTTTCCCGCTACCGTAACCGACGCCAACGGATGGTTATGGTTTAACTCGCAGAGCGTGATTGATACCTATGTAGGCGACATCGATACGTCCGACCCTGCAGCCTTCAGAATTGATGTCAACGGCAAGCCCATCCAGAAGGTTTTCGCCGATCAGCAGCCCGATTATCCCGAGGCAACAGCCGACCCAACGATTACAGGTGCCGGAACCGACGGCGAAACGGGGACGGCCGGAGCACATACCGGTGCCATCATTCTGCCCCCGTCCAAGGGTTTTGGTGCCATCAACGGTGGTGGAATAGCCTTCAAACTGCCGGCTCTGGCTACGTTAAGCATATGCCTGTCGAGCAATTCCAAGATGATGGGCCGCCTTACGGCAACCACAAATCCGCAGAACGACATCTTCAAATTTGTGAACGACGGCAACATTTACCCGCTTAACAGCGACAAAGGCTATAAAGTTATTCAGGTTTATTCGCTGTTTAAGAAGTTGGCCAACGCCGGTGTGAAAGAGTGGACAGGCCTTGAAACCCTGCACAATGGCACTGATCCTGCTACCATTAAGAGCGACAATCCTATCTATGTATTCTTTCAAAACGGCAACCGCGACACGCTGTTCGTTCATGGTGTAAAAATAACCGTGCCCGCAACTACCAATGGTATTGACACCATTCCTGCTGCCGAAGGTGGCAAAACCGCTGTCTACACCGTCGACGGCCGCTTTGCAGGCACCTCGCTTACAGGCCTGCGCCGGGGCGTTTACATGGTTCGCCAAAACGATAAAACCCGTAAGGTCGTTATCCGGTAATCGGTAATCTCTTTGCTCGAGCCCCCTTGTTCGTGAGGACGAGCCCCCTTGTTCGTGTGTACAAGCCCCCTGAGTTAGGGGGCTGGGGGTCTGAACCACTAAACTTAATATACAAACAGACAAACCTTTCTTTTCAGACATAAAGACAAAAAGAACATATTTTACCTTTGATTTTAGAGGTGTGTGGCACCTTTTCTAATTAAAGGTTAGGGGACTGGGGGTCTGAACGATAGCCCCCAATCTCCTTACCCTCTTCAAAACAGGAACTTAACAACAGCCCGCGTTAGTACAGTGTGATTGTCATATCCCTGTGCGCGTGGGCTTTTTTTGATGCCGAACGCACAGGTTGTTTTTGTCT
>CALIIG010000123.1 GCA_938018155.1 uncultured Prevotella sp. | reverse complement strand
GTGCATACTTCCATGTAACAGCCTTTGTACCTGTTTGCGATACGTGCGAATTACTACACGAAAACGTAACAAAGAGCAACAAAAACAATAACCAGCGGCTTGTTTTCATGTTTTTAAAATTTTTACGCTACCCTCTTTTTTGTAACAAAGTGCAGCACCAATTGCCGTACAGAACTCTGAATATTTGGGAATAATAAAATGTACTTTGTAGAGCTTTTCCAAAGCAGGGAACACGTCTTTGCACTGAGGCAGCAGCGTCAAATTGCCTATAAGCACATACTCGCGGATGCCGGAGTTGAGCGATGCCAGAATACAGCTCGACCCAATAGTTTGTAATACCGTTGTGACAATACCCAAAGCAATGTCTTCGCGCGACGCATTGCTGCGGGCATTACCAAACAAAGATGCCGTGGCATGCTTGGGAAGGCCGGGCAACGGGTTCGGACTGATGTCGCCTATCTGTACATCAATATTCGACAATTCGCCGCCCATGGCAAGTGATACTACCTGATTGATGTCGTCAGTCTTCAACATAATACGGCTCAAACCAATGAGCGTACCACCCCCTAACGCAATACCGCCGATATGACGAATGCCTGTTTCATCACACTGTACGAGGCTTGTTCCGGTCCCCATTGATACAACAAGCATTTTTTTACGTCCTACTTCATACCAGGCACCAAGGCCATCGGCCATAAATTCTTCGGCCTTTTCGGTGGGAAGACCGTAGATTGGCGAATCGATATAAGCGGCTCCGACGCCTGTTATCATCACACACTCAATATCGTCGAGGCGTATTTTGTTATCGTAAAGGTACTTGCCAAAGGCACCATACAGCGATGTTACAGGATCGGTAGCCTTAATCCGGATGGGTGAGACGACAATACCGTCGTGGTTAATGCCAACAATTTTTGTTGTACTAATGCCTACATCTATACCTATTACCATATTAAGTTTACTATTTTCAGTGTGAAATTCAAGACCTGGATATTGCTATTCGTTGTACTTTGTGCCACATTATGTATATATAAAGGACGTACCGTCATTGCTATTGCAATATTTTCGGAGTAGTTCCTGAATATATTCGGCATTGGCCTGCACGTTATTCTCGTTGCCATCATAGCCGTTAATAAGAACCACAAGATGGGTAGTTTGCAGCGTCAGCTTCGTGCGCTCGTTGTCAGAAGTGGGTGTTCCCACACCGCCCGTGGCGTCACGATAAACGGGTAAGCCTTCGATGTTAATCATTCCACGGCCTATTCCCTCATAAGGTTCACCGGCACGGCCAATACCTAACGTCAGCGTCTCGCCATCAAGCTTATCGGCATCGAAGCCCCCAATGCTGTAACCATAGGCAATACTCGCCAAGTTGGTAAGATCAACAAGTGTATCTATCTGATACAAACTTTTGTTCATGAGCATCCTTCGTATCAATGCTTCGGAAGCCGGACGATAGCGTGAAGGGTCTTTGCCACAAGCACGGTAAACCCTGCGTGTAGCAGCAATGCCGGGAAGCTGTTTCAAACTCTCGGTAGTAAGCGAAGAACGGTATTTGTTTCCCATCGCATTGATTTCGTCCCATAAGGGCTGACAATAAGGCGAATTCGACACGCGGGCATCGACACATGCCCCTACAAACCGGGGACATACAGAGTGGATTTCGGGCGATACAACAATTTTCATAAAATCATAAGCAGGCAAACACAATGTGTTTACCCTCATTTTATATATAGTTGCAAAGTTAACAAAAAGGCCTGAAAAGCCTTATGGATGAAATAAAATTTCTATCTTTGTACAAAGTTATATCCATTTCCAAGCTCAAAATATGGACAATAAAGCACACATGCGCCTGTTGGTTGACAAGCTTAACAAGGCATCCGACGCATATTATAACGGTCATAGTGAAGCGATGACTGACTACGAGTGGGATGCTTTGTTCGATGAGCTGAAGCGTTTAGAACAGGAAACGGGAGAAATTCTGCCCGATTCACCCACCAATAAGGTTTCGGAAGATAATATTACAGGTAAGAAAGAGGAGCACGAATTTGCGGCTTTGTCGCTGGCTAAAACCAAAAAGCCCGAAGATTTAGTGAAGTGGGCTGAAGGCCGCCCGATATGGTTGTCGTGGAAACTCGACGGTTTGACGCTTGTTGTTACCTATGATGGCGGACACCTTACAAAGGTAGTTACACGCGGAAACGGCCATACGGGCACCAATATTACCCATCTTGCCAAGGCTATTAAAGGCATTCCACCGACCATTAAGGACAAGGGGCACTTGGTTATTCGTGGCGAAGCTGTTATCTCATACGAAGATTTTGAACGCTTTAACATGGAAAGCGACGAAGAATATGCCAACCCTCGCAATCTCGCATCAGGCTCGTTGTCGCTCAAAGACCCTGCCGTGGTAGCACAACGACATATCAATTGGATTCCGTTTACACTGGTTTATACCGACAACGACATCAATTCGTGGGGAGCACGCATGAATTATCTAAAAGAGACAGGCCTTGGATGTGTTGAGCATGAGCTAATAAGTAACCCTACCCTTGCCAATATCGACAACGTAATTAGCCAATGGACGCAAAGAGTTACCGACCATAAGAACCCGTATCCAGTGGATGGACTCGTCATTGTTTACGACGATACGACATACGCTTCCACCGGTTCGGTGACAGGACACCACGCTACACGCGCAGGCTTTGCATTTAAATGGCAAGACGAAAGTGCACATACAGAGCTTGTGAATATTGAATGGAGCTGTGCCGTTTCCACCATATCGCCAGTGGCAATATTTACGCCAGTTGAGCTCGAAGGCACCACAGTTAAACGGGCTTCACTATGTAATATCAGTGAATGTGAACGCTTAGGCATAGGCGACAAGGGTACAAAAATTGAAGTGATTAAGGCTAACAAGATTATCCCGAAAGTGATAAGGGTTGATAAAACCATAGGCAACTTCGTTGTTCCACACCATTGTCCGGTTTGTAATGCACCTGCGAAGGTGGACATCAGTGCCGCAAGCGGAACGAAAACACTACATTGTACCAACCCCACATGCCCGGCCAAGCAACTGAAAAAGTTCGCACGCTTTGTTTCAAAAGAGGGTGTAAACATTGACGGTATATCAGAACAGACGCTTGCCAAGTTCATAAACTTAGGATGGATTAAGGAGTATGCCGACATCTTTAAACTTACAGAACACGTACAACAAATAAGCAAGTTGGAGGGATTCGGCGATAAATCGGCTGCCAATATTATACGATCTGTTGAGAAGGCGCGCGATGTCGAAGCCAGAAAATTGCTTTATGCTCTGTCTATCCCATTGTGCGGACAGGATGTTTGCACCCGTTTGTTGTCGGCTTACAGCTTTAACGATCTCACAAATATTGCAAGAGGTTCGGAAAATCATGCTGTTACATTGCCTGATTCACAGAATAACCTCTTCACCCCATCAGCAGAAAATATACTCGCTACCATCCCAGGCATCGGGCCTGAAAAGGCTGGAAGCTTTGTGAAATGGTTTAAAAATAAGGCCAATCAGGAAATTTTTGACCATCTTTTACCTCAATTACGCATTAAAGAGACATCGATAGCCGCCACGGGTAACCGCTGTGAGGGACTGACATTTGTGGTTACAGGCGACGTTTTTCAATTTAAAAACCGTAACGAATTAAAGGCATACATTGAAAGCGAAGGGGGTAAAGTGACGGGGTCGGTGAGCAAATCAACGTCGTTTCTTATCAATAACGACGTGACATCAACCAGTGGAAAGAACCAGAAAGCAGCACAATTGGGGATACCTGTCATCTCAGAGGAGGAATTTATCAATCGATTTCAGAAGTAAACTATTTTGAAATTGTTTGCATTTACTTATTAATTTGTAGTATCAGTAAGACGATAATTGCCTGTCTTACAATAAAAATAACAACTTGTCGACAATGATGAGAATAGACATTATAACTGTTCTGCCCGAAATGTTAGAGGGTTTTGTCAACGAAAGTATTATAGCACGTGCCCGAAAAAAGGGGCTTGTTGAAATACATTTACATAATTTACGCGATTACACATTGGATAAATGGCGACGTGTTGACGATTATCCCTATGGCGGATTTGCTGGTATGGTGATGCAGTGTGAGCCGATAGACCGTTGTATTTCTGCGCTGAAGGCCGAACGAAACTACGATGATGTGATCTACGTTTCGCCCGACGGAGAGAAGTTTGACCAAAGAATGGCCAATGAAATGAGCTTGCAAGGCAATCTCATTATTTTGTGCGGACATTACAAAGGCATTGATCAGCGCGTGCGCGACCATATGATTACACGTGAGATTAGCGTGGGCGACTTCGTGCTTACTGGTGGAGAGCTGGCAGCTGCATTGATTACTGACGCTGTCGTTAGGCTTATTCCGGGAGCAATTAGCGATGATCAGAGCGCACTTTCTGATTGCTTTCAAGACGACCTTTTGGCCGCTCCCATCTACACCCGGCCTGCTAATTACAAGGGGTGGACGGTGCCGGAGATTCTGCTTAGCGGCAACGAAGCCAGGATAAAACAATGGGAAATGGACCAAGCCATGGAACGAACACAACGCCTCAGGCCCGATTTATTAAAGAAATAAAAACTTAATGCTAAAGAGATAATAGCTTAAAACAGAATTGAAAATACTGTTTTAGCAATTGCCTAAAACTTATTTTTGCCCTGCCTTACTATGGTAGGGCAATTTTATTTTTCCGTATTCACTACATGAAATACTCGCTTAAGACTACACTTCATTATGGTAAAGCGTAATTATTTTTTTGTATTTACAGTATGAGTACGACAGAATTGCTCACCCAATTGGAAGCCTTCTTCATACAATGCTTCCAATTTTGAAAGATCATTATCTATGCGTCGAACCTCCATTGGCCTTTGCGGGCGAATACATATAATTTTATCGGCGCGCTCTAAATCCTCAATCAGTTGCAACTGTGTGTTGTAAAGTTCTATACGATGGCTCAGTGCAACGCGCAGACGAGGATAGTTTTTATAGATAAAATAAGGAATTTTACGATCGGTTCCCGATTCACGGTAGCCATAATTACGTGTAGAAATAACCACATTTGTAGCGTGCCCGGTTTCCATTGCACGCATAACGGGAATGGAATCAACTATGCCTCCGTCAAGCATAGGGACGTTATCAATCCACGTTATTTTGCTTAAGAACGGCAAACTGCTGGATGCTCGTGCTATGTCACAAGCGCGCTGGCGGTTACTTGTTTCGGTAAGATATTCGGCCTTGCCCGTATTACAGTTGGTGGTTACCATTTCAAAGCCTGCCGAATGCTTAAAAAACTCGTCGTAATCAAAGGGTATAAGCTCGTTCTGATAGCGGTTATACAGCAAGTCCTGGTCAAAAATGCAACCCTGAGTAACCAGGTTTTTTATTCCTACATAATCGTATTGGGCCACATAATCAATGTTAGCAATTCGTGCTCTACGGGGTTGGCGCGAAATATAACTCATGCCATTGCAGGCTCCTGCCGACACCGCGACAACATAATTAAAATACAAACGGTACTTCATAAAGGCGTCGAGCACACCGCTCGTAAACACACCGCGCATTCCTCCACCTTCAAGTACAAGACCCGTTTTGCTATCAAATTGCATAGAAATAGTTAATTTTGCTTGCAAAGATAACACTTTAAACCGACATTTTCGTACCTTTGCGTCGAAGTTAACTGATTTTTTTATGTTTAGTAAACAGACTTATATTGACCGCAGAACGCAGTTAAAGAAACTCGTTAAAAGCGGCATCATTATTCTTTTTGGCAATAATGAATCACCGGCTAACTTTCCAGCCAATGCGTATTACCCTTTCAGGCAAGATTCTTCATTCCTTTATTACTTCGGCCAACAGCGCGACGGGCTTGTCGGAATAATCGATATCGACAACGATAAAGAGGCTCTTATTGGCGACGATATTGACATAGAGGACATCGTTTGGTACGGTTCGGTTGACAGTGTACACGATATGGCCGACCAGGTTGGCGTGGCAAACACGGCTCCTATGAAGGCTTTGAAAACCATTTGCAACGATGCTTTGCGTGCGCAAAGGCCCATACACTTCCTGCCTCCTTACCGTGCCGATATACAAATACAGCTGTTTGATTTGCTCGGTATTCACCCAAGCCAGCAAAAGGAAAGCGCATCGATGGAGCTTATCAAGGCTGTTGTGAAGATGCGCTCAACGAAAACGGCTGAAGAAATAGACGAACTGGAGCGGGCTGCAGTCATTGGTTACAAGATGCACACAACGGGAATGCGCGCCACAAAGCCGGGATTGACCGAAAAATATGTAGGTGGACTGATTGACGGCACGGCGCATTCGTTCGGCTCAATGGTAAGTTTCCCAACCATTTTCTCACAGCATGGCGAAATCATGCACGGCAATCCGTCAATGAATATTCTCGAAAGCGGCAGGCTTGCACTATGTGATGCCGGTGCCGAAACGATGGAACACTATTGCTCTGACAACACACGAACCTACCCTGTAAACGGTAAATTTACCCAAAAACAGCTTGAAATATACTCGATTGTCGAAGCATGCCACGACCATACACTACAGGTTGCCCGACCCGGCGTGAAGTATATGGATGTTCATTTCGACGTTTGCCGCCTGATGTTTGACCGTTTAAAGGAACTGGGACTGACGAAAGGCGACACCGATGAGGCTGTAAAGGCCGGAGCTCATGCTCTGTTTTTGCCTCACGGTTTAGGCCATATGATGGGCATGGATGTGCATGATATGGAAAACTTAGGCCAGATAAACGTGGGCTTTGACGACGAAACGCGCCCCAATCTTAAGCAGTTTGGCACCAACGCTCTGCGCATGGGGCGTCGGCTTGAGGAGGGTTTTGTAGTTACCGATGAGCCGGGAATCTACTTCATTCCCGATTTAATTGACGACTGGAAAGCACGCGGACATTGCAGGGAATTTCTTAATTTTGATAAGATTGAAACCTATAAAAACTTTGGCGGTATACGTATTGAGGACGATGTACTGATTACAAGGGACGGCTGCCGCTTCATAGGCAAGGACCGCATACCCTATCATCCCAAAGACGTTGAGGCCTATATGGCCAACAACTAAACAACCAATTGTAATTTGTTAAATCACAATAACCGGCAGAGATAAGGCCAATTGTCTTTATCTCTGCCTATAAACAAACATCAACAAACACATGAAGAAAACTATTTTGCTGGCTCTTCTTGCCGTTTTTGCAATGAGTGCGGGTGCGGCTACTCATGACAAGAAGAAGGAAAGCCCCAACAAACCGGTCTTTACCGTTGTAAAAGAGAACCCCATTACCAGTATTAAGAACCAGAACCGCTCGGGTACTTGCTGGGACTATTCTACGTTAAGTTTCTTCGAAGCCGAAATACTTAAGGCTACCGGTAAGACTTATGACCTGTGCGAAAGCTTTGTAGCGAACAAAACTTACATGGACAGGGCCGTACAAGTAGTGCGTTTTCACGGCGACTGTCAGTTTGCACAGGGCGGAAGTGCCTACGATGTTCTGCACTGCATACAGCATTATGGCATTTGCCCTGAAGACGCAATGCCTTTCCCCGGCAGTCTTTACGGCGACTCACTGAACAATTTTAACGAGTTCTTCAGCGTGCTCACTCCTTACGTCGAGGCCATCGCGAAAAGCAATTCCAAAAAGCTTACACCCGCCTGGCAAAAGGGATTGCAGGGCATTCTTGACGCATACCTCGGCAAATGCCCCGATAGTTTCGTTTACCAGGGCAAGACATATACCCCGAAAACTTTCGCAGCAAGCCTGGGTCTTGACTGGAACAACTACATTACCTTTACGTCATATACCCATCATCCCTTCTGGACACGCTTTGCCGTAGAGGTGCAGGACAACTGGCGATTCCCGCTATCATGGAACGTTCCCATCGACGACCTCGGCAAAATCATTGACAATGCCATCATGAATGGCTACACAGTGGCCTGGGGCGGCGACGTTTCGGAAGACGGATTCACACGCGACGGACTGGCCTATATGTGTGATACGAAGAAGATTCAGAGCCTTGAAGGCAGCGACATGGCACGCTGGCTCAAGCTCAGCAAGGCTGAGAAGAAGAACATCGTCGATTCGCTCGGCGTCAACGTACCCGAGATAGCGCCTACCCAGAAGCAGCGACAGGAGCGCTTCGACAACTGGGAGCTCACCGATGACCACGGTATGGTTATCTTCGGTATTGCGAAAGACCAGAAAGGTAAGGAATATTACATGGTGAAAAACTCATGGGGAGAGACCGGCGAATACAAAGGTATATGGTATATGACAAAGAATTTTATCATTGCAAATACTATGGACTTCATGGTCAATAAAAACGCCGTACCCAAAGATATTCGCAAGAAATGTGGCTTATAAGCCGCGTTTCGACCTTCACAACCAACTGATAGCAACATACA
>CALIIG010000122.1 GCA_938018155.1 uncultured Prevotella sp. | reverse complement strand
GATAACCGTATGCCTTGTTGTCCGACGGCCGTCGGCAGCGTTGCTGACGGCCGTCGAACAATGACCCCTGCAGTGCAAAGGCCCGGGAAATACGTTATCAACAATTTTCTATTGAATAGTTTTTGCAAATTCATTATCATGTTTATCTTTACCGCGAAGAGCTGTAAGCCTCCCGCATTGGTAAACGGCGGGGCTATGCTGTCGGTCTCTTTGAAGACGGGAAAGCGTGGACTGACGTGCGGTATCGACACAAAGCCGTATCAACGGCATCAGTCTTACCATAGCCGGGCCATGGGCAATTGAGCTGCCAAAAACGGTGACCCCTCATCAATAACAGTGGAACAGGTGGGGGATAATGGAAAAACGGAATCATGACAACGGTTGTAAGCCATGATTCCATTTGCTGTATGGGGCTACCTTTTGTACCTGATTTTCCAGCCAGTCCACAGGCACCAGAAAACGGCTATGCCCATCAGGCAGATGTACAGCACCGTAATGCCGCCGAGGAAAGTGTACATTCGGCCCGTGTGTATTTCGAGACACACGTTGCGCAACGACATGGGCAGCGTGGCCATCTGCTGTGGCATGGCAATGACGGTGGTGCCCTTGCCGTAGTCAACCACCACAGGGCCTTTGGCAAAGTGGGCTGAATAGCCGGCGATAGCGTTGTCGGATACGGGCATTCCCTTCACCGGACGCGCGGGTTTGCCCGTAAAGTAGTCGGTAATACGGTTGTTTCGCCGGTCCCATCGGTACATACCGTTGAACGATCCTATCAGCCACGTACCGTCGCTATCCCTTTGTTCAACGTTAATTCCCATGACGCTCACGGGCGGTTGCACGGCTACGGGACGGGGTTTTGCGTTTAAACGGCTCATGGTATAAAAGCCGTTCGACGTGTATAGCAGCCATTCGTTCGTGGCATCATCGTACCGAAGCGAGCGCAATTTGTCGTGCCAGGCATTGCGGCTGTCCATGGTGCTGAACGGAACAGGCGGTATTTTGCCCGAGGCAATGGCTATAAGGGCAGGCGGTCGCAGCAGCCAGCCGGTTATACACAAAAATAATGTAAGGGCGATGGTGAGCTTGCCTGTGCTGTTATGCCATGCCGTGAGCTTGCGAACAACACGGCTGCCCGTGGGGTTGTGAGGGTGGGGAGCAAGCCAGTACACAATGCCCGACAGGGATAAAAATATGAGAACAATGGCGATGGCATCGACAATCATGACACCTATAGTACCAAACAGCTCGCCGCTGTGCAATAACCATATCGTCCGGAAGAGCGAAACCTTGCCGTCATTATTCTGTGAGGCGGGCAGGGTTATTTTGTTAAAATGGCGGTAGGGCGGCAGGGAGAGGTATACATTTGAGCGACTTGTAACAACCAGGCTGTCGGCTTTTACGGTGATGTCAGTCAGTCGGTCGCCCTCATCGTTGGGTAACGAAACCTCGTGCCAGGTGTTGTTGCGGTGCAACTGGAACAGCGCGTATTGGCCAAGAGCAAACAATTGGCCCCGCCTGGTTTCGGCAAGCCGGCGAATTTGCAGGTTATCGACGCCGTGTGGCAACCCTTTGTTGAAAAGGGTAAAGGCCGCAGCCTGGCGGTTGGTAAGCCATATCCCGTTGTTTCCATACAATAAAATATGCTTCTTCCATTCGATGGTTCCCCTCATCAGTCCCTGATTCCAGTTATGATAACGGTAGCTTGACGGGAGCATAGCCCGGCTAACGCTGAACGGTGCAAACAGTGAGGGATGGTTTAACACCAGTCCGGAGAGCGAAAACATGACGATAAAGAACGCCAGTATCAGCCCGAACCATTTATGATGCTTGCGCCATGTTGATTTTTTCATGTGATGGTTTATGGTGAAACAGGGAAATAAAATATTGACATGCGTACCGAAACACTCATCATTTGTGCATGCAGGAGCAAGTGTTCCTACATGCGTTGTGAGGTGTTTTTTGCAATCATTGTTTTATATTTGTATGTTAACAGCGGCAGATAAAATAATTTATGCCAGGAGTTAACCTCGTAAAATCAATGAAATATAGTTCAATTTACTTTTCGTTCAGAGCGGTTTTAATTTCGCGGTACAGCACGTCGTAATGCGCTTTGAGCGTTTTTGTGGGTGCCGAATGGCGCAAACGTGCCAGCAGTTTAAGCAGTTGGGTTGCCTTTTCCTGATGGGCAGGGTTCTTGATGGCTCTGAAATCTTCCATCGAATTAAAGTCGAAGAAGGCGGTTGAACGCTCGTTTTCGTGATGGTTAACCGAAGCAACATAGCACGAAGAGGTATTATTGCCGGTGGGTTTTAAGCCCTCTTTCAGAGCAGAAGGCATGGAAAGGCGGCCCCCCTGCTTCGACGACAGCGCACGAAGCAGGCAGCTTACATACACCACCTGGAGCTGACGCTCGTAGAAATCGGGCGTTGCGCCCTTCAAACTTTTGGCCCAGACAAAGCTGTATATGTTGTCCATCAGCGTTTGATACGTCAGAGCCCTGGCGGGTTCCATTTGTTCAAATAACGAGAGAGCGGTGGCAACGGGGGTAGCGAACAGGCTTTTGAGGAAGCGTGCCTGCAAGTCGGGGACTGAGATAATGAGGCCCGTTTTGCCGGTTACCTCTTTGTTGAGCATCCAGTTAGGCAGGTCGGCAATGTTCTTCAGAACGAAACGAAGAGCGGCCAACTGCGTATTGCGGTCGATAAAATGGTAGTTTGTCCGACCGTCACCGGCAACGGGATCGTCCATATAAATGCTTCCCACGTACATTACAGCGTGGTAAATATAACGCTTAAGCTGCTCGGCCACTTCAGTATACGCCTCTTGCAGCCGCCTGTAATTTTTATTTGGGTCGACACACCAAACAGGGAGCTTGCTCATCATGCGTTTAAGGTTCCTTATTCCATATTCACCAGCTTTTACGACATCGTTGCCTAAGTCTTCCGATTGGCAGGTAGGGTCGACGGAATTAAAGAAATATTGCTGTCCGTACAGATACATCGGGTTGTGCTCTTTCTCACGTATCCACTGATTCAGTGTGGTTAATTCGTCTTCGGGTGTGGCTGCCGACGGAATAGGACGATAGCCCCATGCAATGGCATACTCGTCGTATACGCCCAACGGTGGAGGCAATAAATTGACGTTTTTATCGCCTGGCTGGGCTACGTAATTATAGCGGGCATAATCCATGATGGATGGGGTAGTGCCATATTTCTGTGTAAACGATGCGGAGCGCAGCGAGTCGACAGGGAAAGCTGTTGACGCACGGAAATTGTGTAATAAGCCTAATGTGTGACCAATTTCGTGTGTAGCGACATATCTGAGCGAACTTCCCGTAAGCTCATCATCAAATATTCGTGCCCTGACCTTTTCGTCAACGGCTGCCGTTTGTACAAAACGCCAGTTATGAAGCAGCTTAACACTGTTGAAATAAAACAAAACATCGCCCTGTATTATTTCGCCTGTCCGGGGGTCGGAACAACATGGTCCCATCGAGTTTTCAACGTTAGTGGTGATCATTCGGTAGCAATTGTATCGAATATCATCAGGGTCAAATTCAGGGTCGTTGGCGGGATAGTCCTTTACTTGTATCACATTCTTGTAACCAATCTTCTCAAAAGCCTTGTTCCATTCAAGCACACCTTCTTTAATATAAGGCCGCCATTTGCGTGGGATTGCGGTGTCAATGTAGAACACAATAGGCTTAATAACCTCGGTCAATTCGCCGCGAGCGTAGGCCGATGAGTCAACAGGCTGAAGATTCCAACGCTTAATATACGACACGGGTACGACGCCATCTTCCTTGTCTGTAAAGTATTCCTTCTTCTCATCAAAGTAGCCTATGCGCGGGTCGGCATAGCGGGGGCGCATGGGTTTTTCAGGTAACACGATAATATTGCGTGTCATGGTAACCGTGAATGGCTCGCCTTTTGAACTGTATCCCAGCAGTGACTTGATTTGAACATTCCTGGGAAACGTCTTAATGCCGGTTATCATGCAAAGGTCATTAACAGGACTTCCCGACATTGTAGCCTGTGGAACACCCGTTTTAAAAGGGTTAAGTTCTTTTATATCTCCGGTAAAGAGAGGTGATAAATCAACTAAAACAGAGCTGTCGCTGGCGGCTTTTATCTTATATGATTTCCAAACGGGGGCTGCAAAGTTTCGGTTAAACGAGGCTTGTAGTGAAGAATTAGGGTCGCAAATGTCTTTTGTTGGTTTCTTATGAATGAATAATCGCTCGCCAGTTGTTGAAAATTGGATGAGCACTGGCGAGTGAGGCATTTCGCCTGCAACGGTACTTGAATTATTGCTTGTGGTTGAAACGCGCGATGTTAGCAGAAGATCTTTGCCCAGTAATGACTTTGGAATGGCGAAGAGATAATCGCCGGCTTTGGAATAAATGTCAATAGTTCCCCGATGAACAGTGTAGCCTCCGATGGCGGTATCGAAGCTGTTTTTGGGCGTTATAAGTTCTGTTTTCTCCGTATCCTTATTTTTCTTTTTGGTTTTTCCTGTTATAGGAAGTGTACAAATTAATAATGTGAGAAGTAAAGTTAAAGATTTTGAAGTTGGATTCATTTATGTTTGTGCTTATGATATAAAGTGATAAAGCTCAGGATGATCTGGTATTGCTTGATCCTTCTTTATCACTTTACGTTTAGTTATGGTAATTGATCAATATCGAAACCGTCGCATTTTGAGAAGGCTTCTTTAAGAATTTCATACTTTTGCTTCATTTTTGGATAAGCCGTAATTAAAGAATCACGTTCTCTTTTCGGCGTATTGAAAAAGAAAGCTACCCACTGACGCTTGTCGACATCGGCATTAGGCACTTCGATCCACCACTCGCTTTCTGCTTCATCATAAAACGTTGTATTGTGGTTATAGGTAATAAAGCCCAACTGATGATAGTTAATTTGCCAGGGCAATTTCCCGGTAACGTTACCGAGATCTGCAATATAATCGACGCCCTTACCGTAGTAATTCTTGCTGATTTCTTCGAAACTTTCGGGAATTGAGAACACACCCTTTGCACCTTGCAGGAAGTCTATCCAGTAGCGTGAATGAATATCGCCTTTAATTGCCAGTTTAAGACTGTCTGAATATGAAGACATTTCCTTGCGGACGTCGCCCAAAGCCAGGAAGCGTTGGCTGGCAAACGAATGGTAATAGGGACGCCCTACGTCCTGGCCCAAAAAGAAAATGCTGTCCGCTAAAATAATAGAGAACGGCAGATATTTCTTTTTAAACCCGGTGCTATAAACATTAAGGAATAAGTTTTTAAGCATATCCACGCCGCCTGATAGTACTTCATTCGATTGCTCCGGGGCGATCATTAAAATATTATTCTTCGTTTGGAAATTGTAACGATAGTCTTTTACCTCCGGGTTCGTGATGAGATAGGTGTGATAATCTTGATAAAACAGGAATCGTTGATGTTGTACAGGGTCAGCGGTATTGTCTGTTACGTTGTATGCCGGCTCCTCTAAATCCGCATGAATGGCATTGTCGTTGCTGCATGAAAAGCACAGTATGAGAAGCGTACCACACAGTAATGTTGTATAAAACTTGTTTTTCATTGCTTCTTTTGTTTAAAGAAAGGTATAGGCTTTTGCCTATTCCATGATATGGGAATTGAGGTTACGCTCACGCCGTGGAACAGGCAGCGTGTAGCGTTTGTCTCCTTGATTAAGCTTGTATTCGATTGCGGGGGATGTTCCATTGTTCGCATTGTATGTGTGTTTTAATTCAGGACATCCCCACCTTCTTAGGTCAAACCATCGTAAACCTTCAAAGCACAGCTCCATTCGACGCTCTTTCCGGATAGCCTGCATGGCAGCATCTTTATCTGTAATTGACACGTTGGTATAGCCTGCAATACGATTAGTTCTTAGGATATTTAAGTCGTCAGCAGCCTTTGCAACCTGTCCCAGCTCTGTATAAGCCTCAGCCCGGTTTAGATATGCTTCGGAAAGGTGCAATGCTCCCGGAAGCATGTTCTTGGAACTATTTTGATAAAACTTAAAAGGTTTGATGCCACCTCCCGGCACAGACGTAAAAAACGCATCCTTACGCCTGTCATTTGTGTTGAACATTGTATACAGTGTGGGATTGACAGTATAGCATCCTTTCTCGCTGCCACTGGCTGAAACGTAAACATATAAGCGGTATGCGTTTCTGGAACCAAAGGTAAAAAGAATCTCTTTGTTTTCCTCATCGAAGAAGCGTAGCGTTGAGCGAACAGGTTGTTTGCTTAAGTCAAAGAGCTTCACACTACCGTTATCAATGAGCTTTGTCGCCCAATCGACGGCCTTTTGATATTGCTTTGTGTAGAGTGCTACGCGCGATAAGAGAAGCAATGAAGCATTAAGATTTGGGCGATAAATGCTCTTTTTGATGTGCGTTTCCGAAAAAAGGTTGACAGCTTTAGTCAGGTCTTCTTCTATCAAAGTGTAAATATCAGCGAGTGTTGCACGTTTAAGCTGTCTGTTTTCAACGCTTGTTGCCGTATTGACAGGGACAGCAATTGTTGTACTTGCTTGTGTTGCATCTTCGTAAGGCCTGGCATATACGTTTACCAGCATAAAGTAAGACCATGCACGTATAAACCTAACTTCGGCCTCCAAATCGTTCTTTTTCGTCTGCTCACCAGTGATTTCAGGGAGACGATTCAGAATAATGTTGGCCGTTAATATGCGATGATACGCCACGTCCCAAAGCTGATCGGCTGTAAATGTGTTGTTAAAGTCGATCTCAGGCTCGGCTTGCCACGAATAGTATCCCCACATTTTCTCACGGCTGTCTTGCGAATCCTTGCGACGAGGCTTTACTCTATCGCTCACGTCATCGGTCAGAATATCCAGGTATTCGGCCAATACGACGCCGTTATGCTGTCCCATATTGAGCATCTCTCCAGCTATAAACTCCTTATAGTCTTGTACTGTTTTGGGGATAAATAAGTCTTGCGACTTCTCTTCAAGGAAATCACCGCAAGAGGTTATCATTGATAAGAGGGCAACAACAAGGAAAGTATTGCCGAGTCGATATAATTGTTTCATCATACGATTTCTACGTTTAGAATTTTAATGTGATTTGACAAGAGAAACCCGGACGGGGAGGAACGGTTCCTGATGTAATAGCAATCTGCTCAGGGTCACGACCTGTTAGCTTAGAGTTTTTGATTACAAACAAATTACTACTTTCCAATGACACGCTGGCTCCCTTTAAGTGAAAGAAGTTGAGTTGGTCACGACTGAAGTCGTATCTTAGGCTTAAGGAACGACAACGTAAGAAATTTCCCGATGCAACTCTGATGTCACTCTTGTTATACATGTCCCAACGGTTGTCGGCAATAGGGTATTTACGTGCATAATCGCCAGTGAAACGTAGCGGCTCATCAGACAGGGCGGGGATGTTAGTATACAATTCATCGCCGGGTTTGCGCCAGCGATCGACAAATTCGCGCGACATGTTCTGCTGTGGGAAAGGCAATGCCTGTCCGCTTTCGCTGTAAAGGTTGTTGAGCCATATTTTACTACCAAGCGCAAAAGCAAACAAGGCATTAAGCGTGAAACTTTTGTATTTGATTGACGATGAGAAGCCACCGGTCAGGTCAGGAATACGTTTTCCCATATATTTAAAGGCAGCATCGAGTGCCTCTTGCTGGCTATTGATAATGGTTTTACCGTTTTCATCTTTCTCCAGTTCGCCATAGAAGACGGGCTCTCCTGTTCGACTGTCAAGTCCTTTAAAGCGGTAAGCATAAAGGCTGTTAACGGCATATCCGTTCTTTACAAGCGATCCGTTTACATAACGCTGCCATGATGCTTCCGAGTCGCCGGCCTTTGTCACGCGGTTAAAGTTCTGTCCTGTGTTCACCGAAACGCTCCAGATTACATCTTTTGTGCGTACAGGCACGAAGTTGAGAGCCAGTTCCCATCCTTTGTTTTCGATGTCGCCTTCGTTCAAAGCCACGTTTTTGGCACCGTTAGAAGGAGCTATTTCAACAGGTACTACTTGGTCATAGCCTTTCTTGCGGTACACATCGAGTGTTCCGGAAAAGCGATCATCGAGTATCGAAAAGTCGATACCGAGATTGTATGACACCGTTTTCTCCCATTTAAGATAGTTATTTGGGAATTGATAAAGCGTAGAAACGAAATCGCGCAAGGTGCTATTATAGTTCTCTTGCTTAACTATAAGGAAAGGTGTCTGGCTGGGATGCACGTTGCCCTGTACACCATACGATGCACGAACAGCAAGCTCGTTAAGCCAGTTCCATTTCTTTGCGAACTGTTCATGGTGTACATTCCATCGTCCCGATATTGACCAGACAGGCAAGAACCGCGCGCTCTTGTCCTGGCCAAACCGATTTGAACCGTCGGTGCGCAGGTTGAAATTGGCAATATATTTATTGTTATATGTGTATGTAAGCACCGAGAAATATGACAGCGTATTGGTGGTATTGTCAATTATTGCCATCGGGTTTTGCTGTATCGAACGTGCATAGGCCGGATAGAGCGATAAGTCAATGTCGGCAAAACTTTTCCCTCTGAACGGCATATAACCCAGAGAACGACTCTTGTGGCTGTTGCTCACAACCGACGTCAGCTCTGTTCCCACCGATGCAAATACGTGATGCACGCCCCACTTTTTGCTAAAGTCGGCTACGTTTCTAAGCGTATAGCGTTTGCCTGATGTGTTTTGCCAGATTAATTCTCCGCCCAAAGGAAGTGAAGAATATTCGTAAAACTCCTTAACTCCGTTCATATCTGTTCCGAACGGTGTCAAGCGTCTTTGCGATGCGTAGAAACTTTTTTCGTCGGCCCATAGCTCTTCTCCTGACGTGCTATTGCTGTAACCTGCCAGCGTGTACCATTTTATCCACTCCAAAGGACGCCATGTAAGATGAACGTTTGCCCTGACAGCCTGCTGCTTAATGTCGCGTCCGGTAGTCTCCAATTCGTTCAGCACGTTGTAGGGAAGTGACGCAAAGCGCGTTTTTTCGTTGTCATAATAGAAGTATGAACCATCGCTGTTGTATGCCGGAATAGCGCGCGATGTGCGGAAGGCATAGTCTAATGGTGCTACCGACGGGTGAGAATACTGCGAGTTTGTAGTATTCATGCTTAGCTCTGCACCTACTTCTAACGACTTGGTTATTTGTGCATTGATTTTCGTCATGCCTGTCAGGCGGTCCAGATTCTCATGTTTGTTGGTACCCGTTTGGTCGAGATAGCTCAACGAAACATAGTAATCCATGCGCTTTCCTGAGCCGGAAAGCGATACCGAATGCTGTTGTGAGAGTCCGGTACGAAATAGTAAATCCATCCAATCGGTGTTGAGTTCTTTCAGGTTTCTCACATGCGCACGGAACGTGTCATAGTCAATTTCCTTGTTCCATAGTTTCTGAAGTTCACCCTCATAAGCCATATTGGTAGGCTGGTAGGTTTTGAACTGCAAGCCGCGAGCCACCATTTCTTCCGACATTTCTATACGCTCTTTCGAGTTCATCTGGTTCAGAATGCCGTACGTCGGGGGCAGAGTTACACCAAAGTTACCGCGGTAGGATACCTGTGTACGCTCGCCACGGCCGCGCTTTGTGGTAACAACAATCACGCCGTTGGCCGCTTTTACGCCGTAGAGTGCGGTCGCACTCACGTCCTTTAATATATCAATTCGTTCAATGTCATCGGGGTTAAGGCCTGCAATAGCATTGCCAATAAAGTTTACATTATCAATATTATTGAGTTCTTCTGCCGACACCGAAACAGGGTCGTCCAGTATGATTCCGTCAACAACCCATACCGGTTCACGGTTTCCTGTAATAGATGACGAACCGCGAATACGTATTTTGGGTGCTACGCCTACCGTAGAACTGGGATTGATAACCGAAAGTCCTGCAATTCGTCCCTGCAACATCTGGTCTAATGAATGGGTTGAAGAGGTTTGCAAGTCTTCCATGTTGATGGTGGTAATAGCACTTGAGAGCTTTCGCTTGTCAATTTCCTGATAACCCGTTATCACGACATTCGCCAGGTCGACAGCCGCTTCTTTTAAAATGATATTTAAAGCATCCTCGCCCTGCCACGTGGCATATTGTGGGGTCATACCAATGTACGTGAACACCAGTGTTGATGGTTTTTTGGCTACGCGCAAATGAAATTTTCCCGAACTGTCGGTGTATGTCTGTTCGTTTGTGCTTTGAACCTTGATGTTTACGCCGGGTAGCGGCCCGTGGTTTTCGTCGGTAACGCTTCCGTTTATCAGAAACGTTCCGGGGGCTTGTCCATAGGCATCGCAAAGCACAATACACAACAGGCATAAAAGTAAAGAGGCCTTTTTCATCTATTGTTACTGTCTTTAATATTAATAAATTGTTTTGAAGTGCCGTATAACTGACACATTATTTGCTGGCGGGAGATGTCGGGAATATTAAAAAATATAATAAATTTTACGGGGTCCAGACATTTATAATGCAAAGATAGGGTGTTTTATCTATAAACAAACGTTAATACAAGAAAAAAACAACATTTGAATACATATTTCTGAGTGTGATTATAATAAGCTCGCTGTTTTGAGCAGGAAAGCCGGGTGTTGTTTGTTTGAAACGTCAGAAAAGTTTTGCATACAGTGTGATGAAACGGTGTTTTCTCAATAAGGTTATTTTGGGGCATACGCAATATGTTGGGATGGAATGCAGGTTTGGCTTGCCGGGTAAAGCTTTTGCCGGGTTCAGCTTCGGCCTTTCAGCTGAAACCTTCATGTTGTGACGGCCGTCAGCAGCACGTACGGCGGCCGTCGGACAATGGGTATGACGGCCGTCAGCAACGCGTACGGCGG
>CALIIG010000121.1 GCA_938018155.1 uncultured Prevotella sp. | reverse complement strand
TGAACGTAGCGTTTCGGGTGCAACTTCAGGTCAATCAGCAACGAATCGGCACTGCGCATGGTCGAATTCATGTTGTTATACATCGAGGGGTCGTTCATCAACAAGCCCAATGACCCGTTATTATTGTTCAAACGGTCGGTAAACTGCTGCACGTTAGCCAGCGTTTTATCAACCTTTGCCATGGTTCCGGCAACGTCAACGGCAGCCAGATTATCAGTAAGTTTAGTGGTATTATGCAGTGTTCGCCCAGCCTCGGTTAAAGCATTATCGGCCTTGTTCATCATACCGGGCACACGATGGTTCAGCGTAGCCAGGAGCGCATTAAGCTCGCGGGTTGATGTTGTAAGGTTTGCCGTTGTGGCTTGCGTGTTATGCAGCGTCTGCCTAAGGGCGGGATCGGCCAGCAATGCGTTCACATTCATCAGGATACTGTCTAATTTTGGCAGCATCTTTTCAACAGCAGGCACCAGCTGCCCCACCGTTTCCATCATGCCTCCATTGAGGCCTCCCTGTATGGTATCGCCCACTTCGACGCGCTCGCGCGGATTATTGGCCAGCAGAAGATTCATTTTAACGTTACCCATCAGGTCGCTGACTATCTCGGCTGAGCTGCCTTTTGGTATACGCAAATTGTTGTCGACCTCAAACTGAACCAGCACAATTCCGCTCTGATCATAGTTGTAATTGATAGACCTCACGGTGCCAACCTGGTATCCATCTGCATAAATGGGATTGGAAGCAGACAATCCGCTAATGTTCGAAAAGCGGGCAAAGTAAATGTTCCGGTTCGAAAACACGGCCCTTCCCTTCAGGAAATTCAACCCGAAATACAAAAGAACAATACCTGCAATCGCTACTAAGGCTATCCTTACCTCCTTTGTAAAAAACTTCATAATTACGGTTTTATATGTACTGCCAAAGATTATCTGTTGGCCTTAAATTCCCTAATGCCTTCGTTTACATCTATTTTCTTCCCATCTTTAAAGGCTATAATAAAGCACTGCGGGAACTTGTCGAGTATTTGTTTGCGCAAGCGGTAAATTACATTATAGTTGTTGCTTGCGCCGTATGTGTACTTATAGTAACTGCCTTCCTGAAAGCTCTCGCAGCCTTCAAGTCCCAGAAATACCTTGTCGCCGGCCTTAAAACGGTATGATGACGAAAAAATCTGAACTTTAAATACGGGTTTTGTCTTATCCGTTTTAGCGTCAACAGGGGGCGTTGACGACCTGTATTGTGTTTCTGTACGACGTATTGGCTCTGTACGAACAGGCTTCCCGGGCTGGGATGGCGTAGCTGCAGCCGTTGCATCACCGGCCTTTTGTTCAGGTTGCGGCGTGCTTACGGTGTGACGATGACGACGCGAAGGAGCAGGCGATGGCACGCTTTCGGCCGGCTCTGCCGGTGTATCAACATCGGCCGGGTCGCGATAAGGTACGTCAATATTGTCGTTATACCTGTTCTTATACAACACAAAGGCATTGTAAATACCCCGCGCATACATATCGGCAGCGGCATCGCTGTTCATAAAAAGCTCCTCATCGGGAGTTGAAATAAAGCCCAATTCGAGCAGTGCAGCAGGCATGGACGTAAGCCTTAACACGGCAAGGTTGTTCTGATGTGAACCTCCGTCAACACGTCCTGTGGCCTTACACACCTCCTGTTGCATCAGTCGCGACAGTTCAACACTGCGTTCCCGGTTCTTGTCGGCGATGAATTCGAACATAATATCCCCTTCGGCCGAGTTGGCATAACCCTTATAACGCGTCTTGTAATCTTTCTCAAGGAAGATAACTGAGTTCTCTCTTCTGGCCACTTCCAGATTTTCTTTAATGCCGCGATCGCCGCTATGCTCGCCCGAACCCAGCGTATAGCTCTGGAAACCATGGGCCAATCGTCCTGGTGGAAGCGCGTTAATGTGAACGGAAATAAATAAATCGGCCTTATTCTTATTGGCAATATCGGCACGTGTATGCAACGGAACGAAGACGTCGGTCTTACGTGTATACACCACCTTTACATCGGGACAACGCTGTTCTACCATGCGTCCGAAGGCTAAAGCAAACTTTAATGTGAGATCTTTTTCAGAAGAAATAGCACCCTTTGCACCGCTATCGTGCCCCCCATGCCCTGCATCTACTACCAGCGTAAAACGGTTACCTGCCCCCATTATCGGGAGAAAGGGTAATAAAAAAGCCAGTAGAGAAAACAAAAATCTTTTTAACATGGGCAGAAAATATGCGCTACAAATTTAATCATTTAAGCGTAATCGGGCCTAAATTATATTTGAGTTTTATCATTTATTAAATGTAATTCTACCCCCGCACCGTCACAATCGGCTCCCATTGGCGGGTTAATCTTGGTAAGAAACACATCAATTGCCTCAATCTCAGGCCAGCGATTCATGAGCTGTTTGCCTATTTTGTACGCAGCATACTCTACTAAATTGCATGGAACTGCCATCACCCAGGCCACCTCATTATAGGCTTCAGCGTAATTGACCGTAGCGTTGACATCGTCGGTTTCCATCGCACGGGCAACATCAACCTTTAGCCGAAGGTCAACCTCATAATCGTTACCCGTCAACCGTTCTTGCGCTACCACGCCAATAAGAGCATGAAAACGCAGCTTTCGTAAATAAATAAAGCTATCCCTTAATATCATATAGAAAGAAAAAAGCCATGCTGTTCCCTGTGAGAAACAGCATGGCTGAGAGTGATTATCCGCAACGACTTGCACCACAATTTGTGCAAATAAGGCAGCCTTCCTGATATACAAGTGTCTCCTGCCCGCAAACAGGGCACGTTTGTCCTGCCGCTTTCGTTCCGTCAGAAACATATTTTTTCAGAGCGCGCTCAACGCCATTCTTC
>CALIIG010000120.1 GCA_938018155.1 uncultured Prevotella sp. | reverse complement strand
TCTCTTCTTTCAAATATTCGGCTTGTACCAAATCGGTAACAGCGGCTTGTACTCTGCCATTTATCATCGCAGTATCACAGTCTCGTTGAGAAGTATATTCTTTTAGTCGAATATCTATGTCGTCTGGATTATAAAGTGCACTGTCTTTGAGCAAAAATATGGGCAAACAGTCCATAGTTGGCATAACTCCGACCTTAAATGCTCGTTGGTATGCCACCTCCTCTACTTTGTTCTTGCGCTTCTCTATAAGCGAGTCGTCTTGTTCCGAAACCTGACAGCCCATTATTATAAAGGCTGTGAGAAGCAGTAAATACTTTATTCTACACATAATCTTAATGTTGCAAAAGTAATTAATAATTTTGTAATAACGAAAGAAAATACTACTTTTGTGCTATAATTATGGTAAAAGACAGAATAGCATACGTCTGCGATAACTGTGGACAAGAGAGCGCGAAGTGGATAGGCAAATGTCCTAATTGTGGAGAATGGAACACATTTAAGCAAATTAGAATAGCTCCAGATTTGGGTGTTAGTAGTGCTAAAGCATTTGTTTCTAACACGTTTGGTGTGGCAAAACAAAATGTGCCACAACCGCTTAGAGATGTTTCCTCGACAGACGAGATTCGTATTGATATGAAGGACAACGAGCTGAATCGTGTGCTTGGTGGTGGACTTGTTGTGGGAAGTATGGTGTTGATAGGTGGTGAGCCAGGAATAGGGAAGAGTACTTTAACACTTCAGACACTATTATCGACCGACCGCAGGGTGCTCTATGTAAGTGGAGAGGAGAGTCCACAACAAATTAAGATGCGAGCTTTGCGTATTTCAGAGACTATTCCCAATAACATAGTTATCTTATCAGAGACATCTATCGAAAAGATATTTAACAGCATAAAAGATGTTAAGCCCGAACTTTTGGTGATAGATTCTATACAGACAGTGTCTACTGAAACAGTGGCAAGTAGTGCTGGTAGTATTTCACAGATACGAGAGAGTGCGGCTGCTTTGTTACAATTAGCAAAATCGAGCAATATTCCTGTTATTCTTATCGGACATATCAACAAGGAAGGTTCTATTGCAGGACCGAAGGTGTTGGAGCATATTGTAGACACTGTGTTACAGTTTGAGGGAGACCAGCACTATATGTATCGTATCTTGCGCAGTATAAAAAACCGTTTTGGCTCTACTTCTGAATTAGGAATATATGAGATGCGCCAAAATGGATTGCGACCAGTTAATAATCCTTCGGAATTGTTGCTTACCGATACTCCCGGCGACTTGTCGGGTGTTGCCATATCAAGTGCAATCGAAGGTGTGCGCCCGTTTCTGGTAGAAACACAAGCACTTGTTTCGTCGGCAGCTTATGGAACACCACAGCGTTCGGCTACTGGGTTCGATCAGCGCCGGTTGAATATGCTACTTGCTGTACTTGAAAAGCGTGTTGGATTTAAACTAATGCAAAAAGATGTGTTTCTGAATATAGCAGGCGGTTTACGTATAACGGATATGGCTATGGATTTAAGCGTGATAGCTGCAGTATTATCATCGAACGTCGATACTCCTATTGAAAGTGGTTGGTGTATGGCAGGCGAGGTTGGATTGAGTGGCGAGGTTCGTCCAGTTAGTCGTATAGAACAACGCATAGCCGAAGCAGAAAAATTAGGCTTTAGTAATATTATTGTTCCAAAGAATAATGCACAAGCATTGAAAGGTCGTTTTAAAATTGCGATACACCCTGTAGCCAAAGTAGAAGAAGCCTTGCGTTTGTTGTTTGGATAAAAGTTTTGTGCTTTTTAAGAATGTAACGAATGTTGTGAAAAATATATGCGTTTAGCATTTGTACGTGTTTACTGTTATTAGAAACTTTATGCCAATTTAGTAGAAAAGAGTAGGGGAGATATTGAGAAAGATGGTGATAGTAATAGTTCTCACCCATATATATAAAAGTTAGGAACAACTTATTGTTGTTTAGGTATTTATACGAATATTTTTCTCGAAACATTACCAATAAAGAACTTCATAATTCTTTAGCTAAAGAAATAGCTTTTAGGCATTATAATACAAACTCATAACGGTTGTGTTTTATTATGGTATCTAATTTAGAAATAATAGATATCTAAAACGGAGCTGATAGATATCTGAAACGGAGCTGATAGATATCTGAAAAGAGCACGATAGATATCTAAAACGAATACGGCGAATATCTAAAACACAACTGCCCTATATATGAAGCAAGAGAAACAGATATTTGTTATGACTTTTATAAATATCAGAGCCATTTTGTTTTAGGTGTCTGTATTAGAAGGCACTGTTTATAATTTCGCCACTTGTTTTCTGCTGAGTCTATAATTGTTAGTGGTTGTTTGTGTTTTGTTTAATAAAACTATTTAGTTATTTGCAAAAGAAAAGGGGAGACGGTACACATACCATCTCCCCTTATCATATCTATCTTATAAGAATTAATTCTTAAAGAATTCCTTAACGTCCTCGTTAGGTACCATCTTCTCATCGAAAATATAAGCACCTGTTTTAGGACTCTTTACCATCTTAATAACTTTTGAATATGCGCGACCATCCGTTGAACCTTCGTGGAGGGTAGCGACCGCTTTTTTTGCCATAGTCTAATATATCTAACTATTTATAATTTACGTGCTTACTTAATCTCCTTGTGAAGAGTCATCTTCTTTAGAATCGGATTATACTTCATCAGTTCCAAACGGTCTGCTGTATTCTTACGATTCTTTGTTGTTATATAGCGACTTGTACCTGGCAGACCGCTACTCTTCATTTCAGTGCATTCTAATATGACCTGAACTCTATTACCTTTAGCTTTCTTTGCCATGATATTAGTCTCCTATAACTTTAATATCCTTCCAGTTTACATAACCTTTGGATACGGCTTGCTTCAACGCACGGTCTAAGCCTAATTTATTAATTGTACGAAGACCAGCTGCACTAATCTTCAACGATATCCAGCAGTCCTCTTCTACATAAAAGAACTTCTTTCTAAAGAGGTTTACATCAAAACTACGCTTTGTGCGATGCTTTGAGTGAGACACATTACAACCTATCTGTGCCTTCTTTCCTGTGATCTGACAAATCTTAGACATTGCTATTCTTTGTTTTTGATTTCGTTTTTTGATACTTATTCCAAACAGAGTGCAAAATTACAAAAAAACTTTGTTCTAACAAAATTAAAGTAATAAGAATGTCGTCTTTTAAGCATTTTTTCTCAAAAACACGATTACGACAATGCTTAAATTACAGTATATTAAACTGTCTACGGCCTTATTCTTCCCGATTCCCGACGTGTTTTTCCTTGTAATAGTCAATAAAAAGGTGTAAAGCCTTGTTGGTTGCAATCTCAAGATTGATGTCACGCCCAAAATCGTCTGTCAGTTTCAACGTTCGTACATCATCTTTTGAGCCATAACCTATCCAGATAGTCCCCACCGGAATCTCCGCAGTTCCACCGGTCGGGCCGGCTATTCCCGTTGCAGAGATGGCGTAATCGCAATCCATTGTCCGGCAAGCACCGACAACCATCTGCCGTGCTACCTCTTCACAAACGGCAGTTTGCTCTTCAAGAACCTGATGAGAGACATGCAATAAATTCTCTTTTACCTCATTGGTATAGGCCACAATGCCACCTTTAAAATACTGCGAGGCCCCCGGAACAGCTATAATTGCCTCGGAAATTCTGCCCCCGGTACAGCTCTCGGCCGTACAAAGCGACTCCTTATTATTATACAGAGCCTCCTGAATCTGGCGGCTCAAAACCTTTGTTTCTAATTCCATTTTGTTTATATAATTGTAAACTTATTAAACTAAAAGGTGATTTTACTGAAATGTAACTTTTGAAAAGGCAGGAGCATCCATTGAGCAAAAGTCATGGTTGAGATACTTATAGTAGCCCACTATACCTATCATTGCCGCATTATCAGTGGTGTAACTGAACTTCGGAATATAGATTTTCCATCCATATTTCGCTGCATGGTCCTGAAAAGACTGGCGTAGAACCGAGTTCGCCGAAACGCCACCAGCCACTGCAACATGCTTAATGCCCGTCTGTTTTACAGCCATTCGCAGCTTCTTCATCAAAATATCAACGATGGTATATTCCAGACTTGCCGACAAGTCTTCCTTATGATGCTCCACAAAATCGGGGTCATCGGCCACCCACTTGCGCAAATTGTACAGGAAAGACGTCTTTAATCCTGAGAAGCTATAATCTAATCCGGGGATGTGCGGCTCCGAAAACTTATAGGCTTCAGGGTTGCCGTTCTTTCCCAAACGGTCAATAATCGGTCCGCCCGGATAGCCTAAGCCCATCACTTTTGAGCATTTATCTATTGCTTCGCCGGCAGCATCGTCTATCGTCTGCCCCAGAACTTCGATGTCGTTATATGCGTTAACCTTCACAATTTGTGAATTACCGCCCGATACCAGCAGGCAAATGAACGGATAAGGAGGCATGTGATTGTCATCGTCGCTTTCCTTAATGAAATGCGCCATCACGTGTCCCTGCAAGTGATTTACGTCTATAAGCGGTATTTCAAGGCTGCGGGCGAATCCCTTGGCAAAGCTTACGCCCACCAAAAGTGAGCCCATAAGCCCGGGCCCACGGGTGAAAGCCACCGCCGACAGCTGCTCTTTCGTAATGCCGGCACGTTTGACAGCCTGATCGACAACAGGCACAACGTTCTGCTGATGCGCCCTGCTGGCCAGCTCAGGCACCACTCCTCCATAACTCCTGTGCACCTCTTGCGAGGCTGTTACGTTGCTGAGAAGAACGCCATTTCGCAATACGGCAGCCGAAGTATCAT
The DNA here is from genome assembly GCA_938018155.1 of uncultured Prevotella sp. Lineage (GTDB taxonomy): Bacteria > Bacteroidota > Bacteroidia > Bacteroidales > Bacteroidaceae > Prevotella. The sequence continues at coordinate 10,943 of CALIIG010000120.1, read as the reverse complement.
CGCAACTGCTTTCTATTCCAAGAATATAAATATCTTCCATCTTCTATTCTGCTAATATCTCGACGCCGTTTTCAGTCATCAAAAACGTGTGTTCCCACTGTGCCGAAGGCTTTTCATCGCCCGAAATTACTTCCCAGCCGTATGGGTCGTCAGCATCAATGAACACCTTCCAGGTGCCCATATTAATCATCGGTTCGATGGTAAAGGTCATCCCGGGCACCAGCAACATGCCCGTTCCCTTGTGTCCGTAGTGCAGAACTTCAGGCTCTTCGTGCATGGCCAGGCCCACACCGTGTCCGCAAAGGTCGCGTACAACGCCATATCCGTAACGCTCGGCGTGTTTCTGTATGGCATGACCGATGTCGCCTACAAAACCAAAAGGCCTGGCTGCTTCGGCACCAATATCGAGACATTCTTTCGTCACGCGAACCAGCTGCTCCTTTTCAGGCGTAGTCTTTCCACCGATAATGAACATACGGCTCGCATCACCGAAGAAACCGTCCTTGTCTATCGTAATATCCACATTGACAATATCACCCTCCTTCAGCACGTCTTCCTTCTTCGGAATGCCGTGGCAAACCACCTCGTTGATGGAAGTACACACCGCCTTCGGAAAGCCTTCGTAGTTCAGACAAGTGGGATTACATGCGTTCTCTCTGCAGAAATCCATCACCACATCGTCAATATCCTGCGTGTTTTTACATTCGTTTATCTTTGCAGCGACGGCGTCAAGACAGCGCGTTGTAAGCCTGCCCGCCATCCTTATACCCTCAATCTGTTCGGGGGTTCTAATCATATCACGAGTTGGAACCAGCTTGCCTTTGTTCTCCCAATACATTATTTTTTTGTCCAATTCTGTAATTGGGGCACCCGGCAGACAATGCCAACGTCTTTTCTTATTGAGCACCATAGTTGTATTTAATTTTCCAAATGCAAAGTTAATACATTTATATGGATTGAGATGCTTATCGCCGGGATATTTCCTTATAACAGGCTGTAACATGAAAAACAGGCATAACGCTCTTCGCGCGACAGCTTAATGACTGCCTCAAACTCTTGTCCCGGCACGTCCTTTATCTCAAAATTCCTTTGCTATAAGGTGCTTTCACTTCTGGCCATAGTGCTCTCTGATGTCCGGGACAGCCGCATTTTTGCACCTCTCTGCTATTTCAACGGGTAAACCTCCGCCTCATTTCTTCACAAATTTACCATTCACAAACGCATACCTTGTACTGCCGAGAGCCTCCTCCCCTGCCTCTGTGGTCACTATTTTACGCAACAAAATTTGTCCGTTTCCATCAATAAGATAGTGCAAATAGCAGTTTTCGATGTGGTCTTTCCACTCCATATCATAGGCCGTATAGATGAGCAGGCGGTCGGTTAACTGATATTTTCCATTCAGGGCGCACAGGAAAAAGTGGCCTTCGCCCATCGAATTGTGGGCAAAAACCAAGATAAAGTGATAACCTGCATGCGGGGGAAGCCTTGCGACATGGCAATCAGACAAATCGGTATCTGCATCAACAAACGACGAAACATAATGTATTTCCGATTCCTTAAGTGCCCGTGTGCCTGGCAAATTGCATATAAAATCATACGAATACTCAAACGGAGGCCTGATTTCTGGCAGCGTTTCGAAGAACCCTGACGGTGTTTCAGCTCCGGCAAACGACACTTTTCGCCCCAGGCAATGCTCCACATAGCCCGTGTATGCTTCCCTGTCGTACTTGAGAATCACGGGCGAATCAGGATCCTGCGTGACGTCCTTCAGCGTGTTTGCCTTCGTATCGAGCACCACCCAGCCCACTGAATTCGTCGAATTTTCGCCCGAATCGTAAACAAACAACCTGATAACATACACTCCCGCCGGCTGTTCTTCCTCCACTTCGGCGTGCAATCGGCGTTTGTCAAAGGGTGTTTTATAGTTGGGACATGAGGTAATGAGCAACTTCAATCTTTCATCACACGACACACTGTCCGTCATGCTTTTTCCCGTGTTATGGGGTATGGGAATCGTGTTTCTCTTCAAATTAGAGCTACACGAAGCCAATATTATCATGAGAAGAAAAATTAATATCCGAATTATATCCTTGGTTTTACGCATCATATACAAAAAGAAAGTCTGGTATTACATACAACCTTACTGCACGATTTAATCATATTGCAATATTCGTAAAAATTATCCGATTACACAATAATTTTATCAAGGCAATGCCACTTAAACCTGCAGAAAATTCAAAAAATGCCCATTTCATCGCTATTTGGGGCATAAGTTTAATTGATTATTCAACAATATTAACAGCTCTGTGCTTAAATAAAAAACGTTATACAACAGTTTTCTCATCGTTCGACGGCCGCCATACCCATTGTTTGACGGCCGTCAACAGCACTGCTGACGGCCGCCGTACGCGCGTACGACGGCCGTCGGACAACAACATTATACCGCAAACAAAGAAGCAAAAAGGCCTAAACGTTTCTGCTATTCGGCAGAAACATTCAAACAAAACGGGCCTGTTTAATAACGGGCTCGTTAATAAACCATTTGAAAATCAAAAAATATCGATGAAATCGTACAATATTGGCACGATGCAGAAAGACCAAATTGCTATTATTGCTGAAATATTTCATCTCCTTTGGTGGAGGTAATGATATACTCCATATTGAGTTTTACAGGCTTAAAACTGACGATATTATGCAAGGTATACGAAAGATTTGTATGTAATCAGTTAAATAAATTCAATTTGTTTTTTCTTGCATCGTCCAGCGATAAAATACGTTGCTGCTCCTGTTGATAGTCTTTTCGCAGCGTTTCATACCTGTTCTGCAGCTGCTTCCAGAATGTAGAACACTCGTCGGCATTCAATAATTTTGAAAGGATTGGTGCACTTTGCGACGCATCCTTCATCCATATTACCGGCCCACTATAAACGGGTGCTATCTTCAGTGCAACATGAAGCTCAGACGTTGTCGCCCCGCCGATAAGCACAGGAATACGTATTCCGGCACGCTCCATTTCCTTAACGGTATTAATCATTTCCTCTAACGAGGGAGTTATCAGGCCGCTTAATCCAACGACATCGGCGTGAGTGTCCTGAATTTTCTGCACAATCTGGTCGGCAGGAACCATGACACCCATGTCGATAACCTCGTAATTGTTACACCCCATCACCACACTGACGATGTTTTTACCAATGTCATGAACGTCGCCTTTAACCGTAGCCATCACTACCTTACCCGCACTTGACGACACCTTTGTTTTCTCCGCCTCGATGTATGGTTGCAGAATGGCTACGGCCTGCTTCATGGTTCGTGCAGTCTTTACAACCTGCGGCAGAAACATTTTGCCCGCACCGAAAAGCTCTCCTACCTTATTCATACCATCCATCAGCGGGCCTTCGATAATGTCTACCGCCCGAGAGTATACGGAAAGAGCCTCATTTAGATCTACCTCTAAATAGTCAGAAATTCCTTTTCGTAGTGCATAGATTAAACGATTTTGCAATGTTTCGCTACGCCATTCGGCCAGCGAGTCGTCCTTTGCAGACGGGGAGAGTGAGGATGAAGAGGCTGCAGGCATGGTGCTTTGCCCATTAAGAATGCGCTCGGCCAACATAATGAGGTCGTCGGCAGCACCTTTCCGGCGGTCGAGAACGACGTCTTCAAGCACACTTAAATACGCGGAAGGAATATCATCATAGGTAATTTTTGATGCCGGATTGATGATGCCGAAGTCCATTCCTGCCTGTGTGGCATGATAAAGAAATACGGCATGCAACGCTTCGCGGATGTAATTGTTACCCCGAAACGAAAAACTGAGATTGCTTATACCTCCGCTTACATGAGTACCTGCGAGGTTCTTGCGAATCCATTGCGTTGCCAGAATAAAATTTTTAGCATACGAATCGTGTTCCTCTATGCCCGTAGCTATCGACAGAATGTTCGGATCGAAGATGATATCAGAGGCTTTTATGCCAGCCTTTTCGGTAAGAAGACGATAGGCGCGTGCCGCAATCTCAATCTTTCTGTCAAAGGATGCTGCCTGCCCTGTTTCGTCAAAGCACATCACTACAACCGCGGCACCAAAGCGTTTTACGTCACGGGCATGGGCCAGAAAGACGTCCTCGCCCTCCTTCAGCGAAATAGAATTGACGATACACTTGCCTTGAAGACATTTCAAACCAGCAAGAACGACATCCCAATCGGACGAATCGATCATGACCGGCACACGTGAAATATCGGGATCGGAGGCGACAAGGTTCAGGAAAGTAACCATTTCGTGCCGGGCATCGAGCAGCGGAGCATCCATGTTTACATCAATAACCATGGCCCCTGCTTCCACCTGCCTGCGGGCAATAGACAGGGCTTCGTCGTACTTTCTTTCAGAAATAAGACGCAAAAACTTCTTAGAGCCAGCCACATTACAGCGTTCTCCGACGTTGACAAAGCCTACTTCGGGCGTAACTTCCAGCAGTTCGAGCCCGGAAAGCCATAGTGATGATGATTCCTTATTCCTGATATGAGGCTTTTTGCCTGCTGCCAACTGACAATAACGCTGGATAAAAGTTTCGTCGGTTCCGCAACAACCGCCGACAATATTCACCCATCCTTCGTCGATAAACTCGCCTATTTGAGGCGACATGCTTTCGGCAGTTTCATCATAAACGCCCATTGAATTGGGCAGTCCGGCATTGGGATACACCGAAATATAATAAGGAGCTTTGCGCGAAATCGCTTTTAAATAAGGAGCCATCTGGCGTGCTCCAAACGAACAATTTAAGCCAACGGAGAAGATTTTAAACGAACTGATACTACCCAAAAAGGCGTCTAAGGTCTGCCCGCTAAGCGTTCTTCCGGCCAAATCGCTAACTGTAACACTTAGCATAATAGGCAAATGCACGCCACATTGCTGCATAACCTGTTGGGCTGCATCTATGGCACACTTCGCGTTAAGGCTGTCGAAGATAGTCTCTATAAGAATAGCGTCAACGCCTCCCTGTATTAATCCGTCGATCTGCTCGATGTAATCGTTGAGCAATTCATCGTAAAAAAGGTCGCGAAAAGCCGGATTGCTTACATCCGGACTCATGGAAAGGGTTTTGTTTGTCGGTCCAACCGCACCGGCAACAAAGCGTGGCCATTCCTCGGTTGCATAGTCATCGGCTGCCTTCCGCGCAATTCTGGCTCCGGCCAAAGCCATATTTCGCGCTTCGTTTTCTAAATGATAATCGGCTTGTGAAACCCTTTGGGATGAGAAAGTATTGGTTTCTATGATGTCGGCACCAGCCTCAAGATAACGGCAATGTATAGTACGGACAATGTCAGGACAGCTGATATTCAAGACGTCATTGTTGCCTTTTAACTGTCCTTCAATTGTTAAGAACTGATCACCACGAAAGTCTTTCTCCGTAAGTTGGTAATTCTGAATCATCGTGCCCATCGCACCGTCAAGCACTAATATCTTATTTTGAATGGCATCTTCTATGGTTTTCATGCTAAAAATGTTTGATGGCACGATCCATTTCTCTCCTATCCTCTTTCTCTTTTAATGTTTGTCGCTTGTCGTATTCCTTCTTACCTCTTGCCAATGCAATATCAATCTTTGCCCGTCCATGGCTGTCAATAAAAACGAGTGTGGGCACAATGGTAAAACCTGGAGCCTTAGTGTCCTCGGCAAGATGTCGTATTTCGCGCTTGTTAAGCAAGAGTTTGCGATCTCTTTTCGCCGGAACATTGGCAAAAGAACCATAGAAATAAGGAGAAATATTCATGCCCTTAACCCATATTTCTCCTTTATTGATATAGCAAAATGCGTCAACAAGCGAGGCCTTCCCCATACGAATCGACTTAATTTCTGTCCCTGTCAGGACAATTCCAGCGGTATAAGTATCAACAAAACTGTACTCAAACGAAGCCTTTTTGTTCCTTATCTGTACCGGACTCTTTCGGCGAAGTTCCTGTTCTGCTTTATTCATTGACTATCGTTGCAAAGTTATCAATATGTTCATCCACGTAATTGGCAACACAAGTAGTAAAGTTTTCTTCTCCCTCTACGAAAGCATCGTCGAAGTCGTCAAACATAGGGTATTGTTCATACAGCGCATCAAACTCCTCCTGTGTGCAGTCTTTCTCTATCGATTCATGGTGAATCATATAGAAACGATGGCATTTTCGAATAATCTTATATAAATCACGGAGCCCCCATTCTCGCATAGCCTTGCCGAAAGGATTTAGAAAAATAAAACCGCCATAACCGTTATGTATCAGCTCTATAAAGCCTCCGTCCATCACATTATCGCGTAAAATAACGTAGGCAAGCAAGGTAATCTGATCCGAATTCAGCGTGCCCATGTTGTCTGCATTGAGTTCTCCTCCTATAAAATCGTAAATAGCATCTGTAAAGACTTTAATAAACTCGTCCATTCCAGCTTCTGCTGCATGTCGAAGATCAGCGTCTTTTACAATGACCCCTGTTGATTTTCCCATTCTTTTCTGCTTATGTTGACTACAAAGATAAGTAATTTTACTTCAAAGCGATGCAAGAAATAAAAAAAATCCCAACCATAAACGGTCAGGATTTACATCGTGGCGGAAGATGAGGGATTCAAACCCCCGATACCCGAAAGGGGTATACCGGATTTCGAGTCCAGCGCATTCGGTCACTCTGCCAATCTTCCTTTAACTGTAATGCAAAGGTAAAGAAAATGTATGTAAATACGAAAGACACGTTAAATAAAACAATATTCTTAACGTTTATTAAACCGAAGTTGCCATTTATTCAAAGGCAAGTTTCTCCAATTTCGATTTTAACAGCTCCGCCTGACTGGCTCTTATAGATAATGTAATGTCACAATCGTTATCAAAACTTTGCGAAACAATGGCAGGATTCATCTCTTTTACTATTCGCATTACACCATTCATCATGGGATAGGTAAAATGAAACTTCACCTCTTCCTTTTGAAAACACTCTATCTTTTCGGCATCGTCAATGGCTGCCGCTGCCGCTGTGCGATAGGCTTCTATCAATCCTGACGTTCCCAAATTGACGCCACCATAATACCTTATCACGCAAACTAGAATGTCTGTCAGTTCATTTGAGTTGATTTGTCCCATAATAGGCTTGCCGCCTGTAGATGATGGTTCTCCGTCGTCATTGGCGCGAAATACCTGCCTTTCCGGCCCTAACATATAGGCATAACAGCAGTGACGGGCATCATAATACTTCTTACGATACTCGCTTATCAGTCTTTTGCACTCATCAATTGTCTCTACATGATGTGCAAATGCATAAAATTTGTTTCGCTTTTCCGTATAATATCCTTTGCCTGTTGAATTTATTGTAAGATACCTATCCTCCATGAGGCCTACTCTAATTTGTGTATTACCAGTCCGCTTCTTAGCTTAGGCTCGAACCATGTTGCTTTAGGCGGCATGATTTTACCTGAATCTGCAATGTTCATAATTTGCTGCATTGATACGGGATACAACGCAAGGGCCCATCGACACTCGCCACTATCTACGCGCTTTTTAAGCTCATCCAAACCACGCAACCCTCCAACGAAGTCGATTCGATTGTCTGAACGCAGGTCTTTTATTCCCATCAATTTATCCAAAATAAGCCTCGATGATATGTCAACATCCAGTACGCCAATAGCGTCGGCATCGTCATAAGTCCCCGGGCGTGCAGTCAAACTATACCAACTACCATCGAGATATAGCGAAAATTCGTGCAAATGCTGTGGTTTATAGTTCGCTGTCCCCTTTTTTTCCACTATGAAATCATCATTAAGTTTTGTCAAAAACTCTTCTGACGACATCCCATTCAGGTCTTTGATAACCCTGTTATAATCGAGAATTGTGAGCTGACTGGCCTGGAAGCACACCGCCATGAAGTAATCATGTTCATGTTCTCCACCTCCGGCAGCATTGTTCTTCCCTTTCTCTGCTCCCACAAGGGCAGCAGCTGCCGTGCGGTGATGCCCGTCGGCTATGTACAAAGCGGGCATAGATGCAAACTCATCGGTGATGGTTTTTATATCTTCAGGCTTACTGATTACCCAAAATTGATGCCGGAATCCGTCAACAGGTGCGATGAAATCGTACAATGGTTGGGTTGCCGCATAGCGCATAATAAGCTGATTAAGGCGCATATTGTCAGGATAAGCAAAGAATACAGGTTCAATGTTTGCGTTACAAGCACGCACGTGTTTCATACGGTTTTCCTCCTTGTCCTTACGGGTAAGCTCGTGCTTTTTAATCACACCGTTCACATAATCGTGCACAGAAGCACACACAACAAGCCCATACTGTGTCCGCCCTTCCATCGTCTGGGCATAGATATAGTAACAGTCTTGTTTATCCTGTACAAGCCAACCGCGTTCCTGAAACTTCTCAAACTGTTCCTTTGCGCTGTCATAAGCCTGAGCATCAAACTCAGAGACCTCTACCCCAAAGTTAATTTCGGGCTTAGTAATATGATAAAGAGACATTTCATTATCGGCAGCCTCCTGGCGGGCTTCTTCTGAATCGAGCACATCATATGGGCGCGATTCTATGCGTTCAACAAGATGTTCGGGAGGGCGAATGCCTCTAAAGGGTTTAACAGTAGCCATAAATAAAGATTTTCAGGTGTAACAAAAGTAGATGGGAAATTAAGTATCGCTCCTCTCCACAGTATGAAAAGGAGGGAGATAATAAAAACAGAGCTTCAGCTATTTACTTGTTAACGCGGAACGTTTCATCGCCCGTTGCAAAAAAACTGTTGATTTGACGGGCTGCCGCTATGCCGGCATTGATGTTGGCTTCAGCCGTCTGGGCTCCCATTTTCTTAGGTGTTGTAAAGTATCGGCCGTCGAATTTGGAAAACTCTTCTGTCGCATCGGGCATAATATCGGTTAAGAATTTCAGATCCCCGCGCTCGGCCATCAGCCTCAATAAGCCCGCTTCATCAATTACTTCCTTGCGTGCTGTGTTAACCAATATACCACCTTTCTTCATTAAGTTCACCACATCGTAGTTGATACTCTTCTGTGTTTCGGGTGTTGCCGGGATGTGAAGTGAAACAATATCGCACTGTTTGAACAGCTCATCACGCGATTTTACTGCATGTACACCAGCCTCTTCGATGACCTTTGCCGGGCAAAATTCATCGAAAGCATACAATTCCATACCAAAGCCTTTGCCTATTCGGGCCACATTTCGCCCAACATTACCAAAGGCTAATATACCTAATTTCTTTCCTTTTAACTCAGTACCACTCTTGCCATTAAAGAAATTGCGCACGGCATAAACTAATAATCCGAACACCAATTCGGCAACGGCATTAGAGTTTTGCCCCGGCGTGTTTTCCACAACTATACCTTTTGATTTGGCATAAGCGGTGTCAATTGAATCGTATCCTGCCCCGGCTCTTACCACAATCTTTAGTTTTGATGCAGCATCTAAAACGTCGGCCGTCACCTTATCCGACCGAACAATCATTGCATCAGCATCTTTTACTGCTGCAAGAAGTTCGTTACGATCGGTATATTTCTCCAGAAGCACAAGCTCATGCCCTGCTCCTTCTGTTTCCTTTCTAATGCCTTCAATTGCCATTGACGCAAAAGGCTTCTCGGTTGCCACCAATACTTTCATGGGTCTAATGTCTTTAAAAGGTTTAAATTTAATGCTTAGCCTCAAACTCTTTCATGCAGTTTACAAGAGCCTTCACGCCTTCTACCGACTGCGCATTGTAGCAACTTGCACGGAATCCGCCCACCGAGCGATGTCCTTTAATACCTACCATGCCATGCCCAGTTGCGAAATCGAGGAACGGTTTCTCCAAATCCTTATACTCGTCGTTCATGACAAAGCAAATGTTCATGAGCGAACGGTCATCGGTTGCTACCGTACCGCGGAACAGCTTATTGCGGTCAATTTCGTCGTAAAGGATGTGAGCACGTTCGCGTGCGCGCCTGTCCATCTCTTTTACACCGCCCTGAGCCTTGCACCAGCGCATGGTTTCGAGCAGCGAATACAGGGGTACAACGGGCGGCGTATTGAACATTGAGCCTTTTTCAACATGCGTACGGTAATCAATCATCGTAGGCAACTCGCGCGGAGCCTTGCCCAGCATATCGTCTTTTACGATAATAACCGCAACACCTGCCATAGCCATGTTTTTCTGTGCACCTGCATAAATGGCCGTGTATTTTGAAACATCAACGGGACGGCTCATAATATCCGAGCTCATGTCACTAATCAATGGCACGGGCGAATCGATGTCTTCGCGCAGCTCTGTGCCATAAATGGTGTTGTTTGAAGTTAAGTGTAGGTAATCAATATCAGCAGGAATAGCAAAGTTATGCGGCAGATGGGTGTAGTTATCACTGGCTGAAGATGCTACCTCTACAACCTCACCGAAGAGCTTTGCCTCCTTTAAAGCCTTCTTTGCCCATGTGCCAGAGTTGACATACCCTGCCTTTTTTATCAGGAAATTAGCGGGTATCTGCATGAACTGCATGGAGGCACCACCACCAAGAAATATCACCGAGTAGCCCTCTGGAATGTCTAAAAGCTCCTTGATAAGGGTGACAGTTTCGTCAACAACCGGTTGAAAGTCTTTGGCACGATGACTAATTTCCATCAGCGACAGACCAGAACCATTGAAATCTAAAATCTGTTTTGCAGTGTTTTCAATCACTTCTCGTGGAAGAATTGAAGGTCCGGCGTTAAAATTAAATTTCTTCATTTCGTCGTGGTTTATATAAGTTCTTAATATTTTACAAACATAACAGTAGATTGCAAATCTACATTTTTATTTTCGAATATACAAATTTTTAAATCACATTTAATTGTAACACTCCCGTTTGTATTGCATTCTCCTACACACTTTACAGAGTTATGCCGGCGTTCGACGGCCGTCAGCAGCGCGTACGACGGCCGTCATACCCATCGTTCGACGGCCG
>CALIIG010000119.1 GCA_938018155.1 uncultured Prevotella sp. | reverse complement strand
CGGTAATGGATGATGGTTTATGTTATAAGGGGGTTGTGAGATTGGCGTTAAGCCCTGACAGATAGTCTGTTAAGACACCTTTATGTTGATAATCAACTTTATAGATTAATGATTATATGCAAAAACGGCTGCCCGTCATGTGTGGGCAACCGTTGTATCGTGGTGTAATAAGAAGGGTTTAAACGCGTTATGCCATCATCGTTATAGAGCGTGTAGAACAGTTGTATCGTGATATGATAATATCGTTATCTTATAGTTCGTTTGTTGTATCGTGGTTGTATTCGTTGTCGTAGAATATATACAGATCGTATTTACTATAATTTTCTAAAATAGTAAACCATACAAGTCTTTTAGTTAATTCTTCATCTTTCGGTAGTTGGTAGTAGGATGATTGATACTCTTTACTATTTACACTCATTTGATAAGATATATCCTCATTTTCAGGAATCTCATTTGATTCTAACGATATGTATTTGGCATTATTATTGAATTGCTGGCAGAGATTATTATATTTTGTCTTAATTTGTGCCTCATTACAAGGATGTTGATTATAAATAGCAATTCTCCATACTTTGTTTTTATAAGTCTTAATAATAATATTGACCTTTCCTCCATTAAATTCTCCTGATAGCGAATTAGCCTTAACATCATACGTAAAGCCTTTATTTTTTAGCTTTTGAATCATGGAAGTTTTCGTGCCATCAACGGGAATGCCTAAGAATTTGGTCACATTGTGTTGCGCATGTAGAGCTATGGAGAGCATGAGCATGACAAAGAGCGATAACAATTTTTTCATACGTCTTATGTTTTTAGTCATGAATGATAAGAAGATTTGACAGTTAATGCCTCGGCAACAGGTTTACGGCCTTGGCAGATACCTATATAAAGATGTTATGCAAATATAGTATAGTTTTGGTGAAAAAGCAAGTATGGTTAGTAGAAGAATGCTGAACATAATAGGCTTAGGAGAATAAAACTGTCGTTTATTCTTGCTTTTGGAAGACAGAGAGGCGTATTATGCTACACGTTTATCGGCTTCATGGCCTGCGTTTTAGCCTGAAAAACTTCGGCGGTAACACGGCGGCCGCGCAGTGATCGTACCTTGGGCATAGCCTCAAACCAGCGGTCGGAGGTAGTAAACCAGGCGAAATGGCTTATTTGTGGCACCATTTTCAACTGGCGATTAATGTCGTGTGCAAACTTCGGATTGACGGAAGAGAGGAACCTTTTGCCGTCGTTCATTTCGAGAGCCAGCACAATATATTGGGCGATAACAGTGGCAGTGCCGGTGTATGCTTTTGTATAGTCGCGTGTTTTCGTCATGATTTGTATATCCCAGCCATCGCGGTTGAGGCGTTGCATCAGGCCGCGGAATACAACACCGTGGGGCGAAGTATCTTTTACACCGCTCACGGCTATGCTTAAATGTATCATTTCGTGCAACAAAACGCTTTGGAACTGGTGTTCGGTTTGGTCGTAATAGTTGCTCAAAGAAATCGTAAAGTCGTATAGTTTGGTACGTCCCCAGCTCGTCTTTCGCTTGCACGACATGGTGCCCAATTGCGTTCGCGACCGGCCTGTACGCAGTCGGGGCAGGGGTAACACGCCGTCGAAATACTGCGCGTTGAACCTCATGAAGTTGGTTTTCATCCATAACGTGTCAATCTGCATGATGTGGTTGCTTATATAATAAGGTGTAATTAGTTGTGGAGCGTGGCAACAATATATTCAGAACGCGTGCCAATGCGGAACTTTCCACCCCATATTCCCAAACCGCTGCTGACATAATATTGTGTGCGTCCTTTCTGCAAGGGCCCGAAAGCATCCTCATAAATGGCGTCGGTTATCCAGCTGACGGGCCATACTTGCCCGTAATGGGTATGTCCGCTAAGCTGAAAATCGATGCCTGCCTGCTCGGCTTCTTCGAGGTGATAGGGCTGATGATCGAGGAGAATAGTGTAGCGGTTCATATCCAATGACGCCGTAAGGCCCTTTACCGACTGGCGTCGAGGGTCGGTTCTGTCGTCACGACCTATTATGTTTATGCCTTTAATGGTGATGGCCGTATCGCATAACAGCTGGATGCCGGCAGCTTTATAGAAGTTGAACGAGCTTCTTACGCCGGTGTAATATTCGTGATTCCCGAGGCAGGCTACAACGGGAGCCTTCAGCCTGTGGAACGGTTCGGCCATATTTTGCTCTTGTAAAGGGCGGATATGACCGTCGATAATATCGCCCGCAATCAGAATAAGGTCGGGATTTTCGCGGTTGATGAGGTCGACCCATCTGTTGAGTTCGTCGACCCTGTTGTGGTAACCGATGTGGAGATCAGAGGCCATCACAATTTTCAATGGGTGCTCGAGCTTCTTCGATGTGGGCATATCGAGCGTTACACGCTGCTTATCCATATAATGGAAATAACCGTAAGTAAATACCGATATTAGAATAACGGCAACGGTAATAGTGCCTTTCCAGCTGTGGTAAAGGAAATTGTGGGGAACCAGATGTACCGCATGGCCGAGGTCTAACAGCAGGTATAACATCACCATATAAAGCAAAATAAACAAGCTCGACGTGCCAATTTCGTAGAAAGCAGCGGCTACGGGCATGGGCAGACGGTCGGTTTGGAAGAAGTTCAAGTTGGTGAAGAACAACAGAAAACACAGCAACAGCAAGCCTACGACGACATACTTATAGGTGTTTGCCAGCGGGAGGATGTTCCATGTATGCCATGCTGCATAGGCAACACCGGTGAACGGAAGCATGAAAAAGGCCAGAAACCAGAGTTTGTTCATAAATAATGCCAATTGAAAAATAAAAAAAAGAATATCTGCTAACCGTGTAACAGATATTCCTTTCTATCTCATAATAAATGTTTCTTTAATGTTTATCCTGTACCTTATCGTTGTTTCTTTAGTGGTTTTTATCTTAAAACCAGTATGGATAAGGACATTGTTTTCATCTGATTTTACAGATTTGCCAGTTCAACAACCTTGTCAACGGCAGCTGAAATGCCGTCCAGGTTCTTACCTCCGGCCTGTGCATAATGAGGCTGACCGCCGCCGCCGCCTTGCATTGGCTTTGCCGCCTCGCGGATAATCTTGCCTGCATTGAGGCCCCGCTCGCTTACCATGTCGTCACTGAATATAACACTTAGCAGGGGTTTATTGTGGGCCGTTGAACCGATGGCGCAAACGAGCTTCTCCGGAATAGCCTGTCGGATTTTGAAAACAAGGTCTTTTGCCTGAGCGGCTTCAAAAGGAATTACGGCAGTAATAACCTTTACGCCGTTTACTTCGCGTGCTGTTTTAACGAGCTTTTCTTTGGTACGTTCAACTATTTGTGCCTGGAACTTCTCTACTTCCTTCTTTAAAGCAGCGTTCTCGTCCATGAATTTCTCGATGGTTCCTTGCAGGTCTTTGGTGTTATTAAACAACAAACGCACGTCGCTAAGCGTGTCTTGTACAGTATAAACAAGCTCTTCGGCAGCCTTTCCGGTAAGTGCTTCAATGCGGCGTATGCCGGCAGCTACCGAGCTTTCGCTAATAATTTTGAAGAAACCAATATGTCCTGTGCTCTTCACATGGATGCCACCGCAGAACTCTGCCGACGGTCCGAAGCATACCACACGCACTTTATCGCCATATTTTTCGCCGAAAAGTGCTACCGCTCCATACTTTTTGGCTTCCTCAACGGGGGTGTCGCGGTGCTCCTCAAGAGGCAAATTCTGGCGTATCATCTGGTTAACGATGCGCTCAACCTGACGTAGTTTTTCATCGGTAACCTTTTCAAAGCAGTTGAAATCAAAGCGCAACACGTTTTCATCTACATACGATCCGCGTTGCTCAGTTTGCTCACCGAGCACCTGTTTCAGTGCATAGTCGAGAAGATGAGTAGCTGTATGGTTGCAGGCTGAACCCTCACGCTTGTCAGAATCAACCACAGCCCTGAAGGCTGCAGCGGGGTTTTGCGGCAGTTTTTCGATAATATGGATGCTCTGATTGTTCTCACGTTTGGTATCAATAACCTCTAATGTTTCGGTGTCGGAGATTAAAAGGCCCTTGTCTCCAACTTGTCCGCCCATCTCTCCATAGAATGGAGTATAATCGAGAACAACCTCATAGAACGTTGATTTCTTTTGTGTTACCTTGCGATAACGCAAGATATGGCAGGGATATTCATCGTGATCGTAACCCACAAACACCTGTTCGCCGTCCTTAATCTTTACCCAGTCGCTGTTCTCTACGGCAGCAGCATTGCGGGCACGCGACTTTTGTTTCTCCATTTCAGCATTGAAAGCCTCCTCGTCAACGGTGAAACCGTTCTCACCGCATATCAGTTCGGTGAGGTCAAGAGGGAAGCCATAGGTATCGAAAAGGCGGAAAGCCTTGGCACCATCAAGTTGTTTGATGCCGGCTTTCTTCATATTTTCCATATCATCGGCAAGCAGATTGATACCGTTCTGCAGCGTACGGAGGAAACTATCCTCCTCTTGTTTCATTACTTTGGCGATGAGTTCCTGCTGTGCTTTCAGTTCAGGATATGCGTCTCCCATCTCATGAACCAGTACGGGTATAAGCTTAAACATGAATGCTCCTTTCTGATCAAGGAAGGTATAAGCATAGCGAACAGCACGGCGCAGGATGCGACGGATAACGTATCCCGCTTTTGCGTTGCCGGGTAACTGGCCGTCAGCAATGGCAAAAGCGACGGCACGTAAGTGGTCGGCCACCACACGGATGGCAATATCTACCTTTTGTTCGTCATTGATACCCTCGCCATTGGGTCCCTCTGGGAACGTATGGTTGTAGGTTTTACCTGACAAACGTTCAATTTCACTGATGATAGGGGTGAAAATATCGGTATCATAGTTCGAGTTTTTACCTTGCATAAGGCGTACTAAACGCTCGAACCCCATACCCGTATCAATCACGTGCATTTTGAGAGGCTCCAGGTTTCCATCAGCCTTACGGTTGTATTGCATGAATACAATGTTCCAAATCTCAATAACTTGCGGATGGTCTTTATTAACCAATGTTTCGCCGGGGACCTTGCTTTTCTCTTCTTCGGAACGGAAATCGATATGTATTTCGGTGCAGGGACCGCAAGGACCGGTGTCGCCCATTTCCCAAAAGTTGTCGTGCTTATTGCCGTTTACAATGTGATTTTTAGGGAAATGCTTCTCCCAGTATGACGAAGCCTCATCGTCACGAGAGAGTTTTTCAGAGGCATCGCCTTCGAAAACGGTGACGTAAAGGTCTTTAGGGTTGAGATGAAGAACGCCTACAAGATACTCGAAGGCATAATCAATGGCTCCCTCTTTAAAGTAATCGCCAAAGCTCCAATTGCCTAACATTTCGAACATGGTGTGGTGGCTAAGGGCCGAATCGCGCCCAACTTCTTCCAAATCGTTATGTTTTCCACTTACACGAAGGCACTTTTGTGAGTCGGTTCTGCGGCGTGGGGCAGGTTCTTTAGTACCAAGAATAATGTCCTTCCACTGGTTCATACCGGCATTTGTAAACATTAAAGTAGGGTCGTCCTTCACCACAATAGGAGCCGATGGTACGATAACGTGTCCCTTTGATTCAAAAAACTTCAGATAAGAATTGCGTATCTCGTTTGCTGTCATCATTATATTACAATATTTTTTTGATACTCATTGATAATCAGCTGCAAAGTTACTAAAAAGATTGCAGTCGGCGGATTCTATATATAATCTTTTTATTATCTTTGCATCGTAAAGGGAGCATGTCGATATGCCCTTTACAACGTAATAAAATTGTGGTGAAATACCGGTACAAATAACGAAACGGTTAATAAGAAAAACGTTATGGCTCTGAATACAAATAAAAATCCTAAATTATACTATTCTATTAAAGAGGTAGCTCGGGAGGTTGGTGTTAACGAGAGTACATTGCGTTATTGGGAAACCGAATTTCCTAATCTTAAGCCCAAAACAGTAGCTTCGACAAAGGTTCGACAATATACCGACAAGGATATTGAAGACATTAAAGTAATTTATAATCTGATTAAAGTTCGCGGATTTAAAATAGCAGCTGCGCGTAAATATATGCACGAGAACAGAGGTAACGTTGATAAGAGTGCAGATATATTGGAAAATCTGATTAATGTTCGCGAACAGTTGTTAGACCTTAAAAAGCATCTTGACGGACTGATGTAGGATTGTTGTGCAATATAACAGGTGTTACAATATCTGCTGTACCTCCTGCATATCGTTAATTTCTTTCAGGAGCTTCATGATATTTCTTACTTCATCACGATCGTGAACTCTTAATTCTATTCGCCCTTTAAATATACCTTCGTTAACAGAGAAACTTACTTGATGGATATTTGTGTTGAGCTTGTGTGATATTATTTCAGAAACGTCGTGTAGCATACCCTTGCGATCAATTCCATGTACCTCAATGGTTGCATCGAAAAACAACTGGTGGTGCATATCCCATTGGGCATCGAGGATGCGCGTTCCGAAGCTCGACTTTAGTTTGCTTGCAACAGGGCATGAGCGTTTATGGATAGTAACGTGGGAGTTACTGTCGATAAAGCCGAGAATATCGTCGCCGGGGATTGGGTGACAACACGATGAAAAGAGGTACATACCGATGGATTGCTCAGAGATTATGCACGGTCGCTTCTTATTAAAACCCGGCCCAACCGTAAGCAAATTGTCGCTGACAGGCTGTGTATCTGCCAATAGTTCTTCTTTTCTCTTCTCACTTTTCCGCAGGAAGGGTACATAACGGCGCCAGCTTGAGCCTGACGAGTTTTTCCTTTTCTCAGAGAGTTCTTCTACGTCGTTTTCGCCAAGAATAACAGAATGGCTGCCAAGAGCCTGGAAAAAAGCCTCGTGTGATGTGGTGTCATGGAACTTACACAGGCGGTCGATAACCGATGAAGACAGCTCAATATCGTTTTTCTTTAACCAGTCGTTGAGTAAATCTTCTCCTTTCTTTTGTATTTGCCTTCCTTCACGTCGAAGTATTGCCTGTATTTTATTGCGCGCTTTTGCCGTAGTTACAAAGTTGATCCATGACGACTGTACGTGCTGCGAGTTGGATGTTAACACTTCAACCTGGTCGCCACTTTGCAATTTATGACTTAAGGGTACAAGTTTGTGGTTGACTTTTGCGCCTATACAGTGGCTGCCAAGAACAGTATGAATTTGAAAGGCAAAGTCGAGAACGGTACATCCTGCAGGCATCGTCTTTACCTCTCCCTTAGGAGTAAATACAAATATTTCAGAAGCAAACAGATTCAGTTTAATGGAATCGAGGAAGTCCATGGCATCTGGTTGCGGGTCGTCTAAGATTTCTTTGATGGTACCTAACCATTTATTCAGCTCGGTATCTTCTTCTGTACTGTCGCCCTCTTTGTACTTCCAATGAGCAGCAAAGCCTTGTTCTGCAATTTCATCCATACGGTCTGACCGTATCTGTACTTCAATCCATTGTCCTCTGCGCGACATCATGGTTGCATGTAAAGCCTGATAACCGTTTGCCTTTGGGTGGTTAACCCAGTCGCGTAAGCGGTCGGGGTGGCTTCTATATATTTGATTTAATGCAACGTATATTTGGAAACAGTCGTTGATTTCATCCTTGCGCTGTTGAGGCGTAAAGATGATTCGGACGGCTAGAATATCGTATATTTCTTCAAAGGTAACGTGTTTGTTCTGCATCTTACACCATATACTGTAAGGGCTTTTCACACGAGCCTTAATATGATATTGAAACCCCATCCTGTCAAGAGCCTCACGAATGGGAGCCGTAAATTCCTCAAAGAGACGGTCTCGCTCTTCTTTTGTGAACGAAAGTTTGTTGATAATGCTGATATATTCTTCCGGATGTTCGAAGCGGAAGCTAAGGTCTTCGAGTTCTGTTTTAATCTTATTGAGTCCGAGACGATTGGCTAATGGTGCGTAGATATAGAGAGTTTCGCCTGCTATTTTATATTGTTTGTTGGCAGGTTGAGAGGCTAAAGTACGCATGTTATGCAAGCGGTCGCAAATCTTAATCAGGATAACGCGGATGTCATCACTCATAGTAAGCAGCAACTTTTTGAAGTTTTCAGCTTGTGCAGAGGCATGATCACCAAATATCCCGCCGCTTATTTTAGTTAGCCCGTCAACAATTTGAGCAATCTTTGTACCGAATATATTTTCAATATCTTCAACGGTGTAGTCGGTATCTTCTACCACATCGTGCAGAAGAGCAGCACAGATACTCGTTGACCCAAGTCCCATTTCTTCACAAGCAATTTGGGCTACGGCGATAGGGTGTAGGATGTAAGGCTCACCCGATAATCGCCTTACACCTTTGTGGGCCTGACGGGCAAAGTGGAAAGCCTTGGTGATAATATCAACCTTTTTGCGGTGGGTGGATGCCAAATAGGTTCCCAGAAGATGATGGAATGCGTCGGTTATGAGCTTGTTATCAACCTCTTCGCGCTCTTTATTTATCAAGTCTTGCTCGTTCATAATACAATTGAAAAAGGAGTTGTAACTTATCAGTCTTCTGATTTTATCTAGGTCACGGTATTATTTTATTTCACCCTGATTTTCTTTCCTGCTACAATATTGCTGCCCTGAATGCCGTTAAGCTGTCGTAATTGTTTCACGGAGGTGTGATTTCGCTCGGCTATTTCGCTCAACGTATCGCCATTTTTCACGGTTACGTGTTTAGCAGACTGTTTTTCTTTTTTCTTCTTACTTTTTTTCTTAGCAGCTTTGGCGGCGTTATTCTTCTTCTTGCCACTGCCATCTTTACTATTATCTTCTTTATCCCATTTGTTGTTTCTGCTGACAGAATCACGCCGGCTTGTTACATTTTTTCGGTTGTTTGCGGTAAAATCCGTGGTATTGGTCTTCTGTGATTCAGCAGTATTCTCGGCTGAGAGATTATGGTTTACAGAAGCCTTTCCATAGGTTTGCCTGGCGATTTCTTCAGCCTGACAGGGTTCATTATTTATAGATCGTGATTTGTTATCGTTTCTGGAGACACGGCTTACCTTGTTATTTTTTACCACATACGACGCATTATCGTCTATATCAACGGATTTTCTTTTAAACTTATATTCTTTAGGGTTGTAGGCATAAATGGAGTCTTCTTTATCTATAAAAGCGTTAACCAACTGGGCTGGAAGCCTTAATGATGCAGGACAGGCATGCCCGTTAATAAGGTTTTGACGGTATTGTGGATTCAGATCCTTCAATTGCTCCATGCTGATACCCAACACATGAGCAATTTGTTCGAAATGAATGTCACGGTTAACCATCACGGTGTCAGTCTTTACAGGCAATTCTGCATTAATCGGGCAAATATTATGTTCGCAGTAATAGTTCATAACATAGTTGGCAGCTATGAAAGCAGGGACATACCCTCGCGTCTCTTTTGGAAGACGAGAGTATATTTTCCAATAATCCCTATTGCCGTAACTGCGTCGGATTGCTTTATTTATTTTGTCAGGACCACAATTGTATGCTGCTATAACAAGATTCCAATCTTTGAATATATTGTACAAATCTCTAAGATATTGAGCTGCTGCATACGACGACTTTACAATGTCGTAACGTTCGTCAACCAACGAGTTGACAGTAAGATTATAGCGTTTTGCCGTAGGAAGCATAAACTGCCAAAGCCCCGCTGCGCCTACATGAGAACGAGCAAAAGGATTTAAAGCCGATTCAATAACAGGCAAATATTTTAATTCTAAAGGCAGGTTGTATGCGTCGAGAGCCTCTTCAAATATGGGCATATAAAAGTTTTGTGCTCCTAACATATAGGCTACTGAATGGCGTAAGTCTCCGGTATAACGGTCAATGAAGGCCTGAACAACATCGTTATAGGGCATTTCAATGATTGTCGGTAGCTTGGAAAGGCGGTCCTTGTACGTAATGGTGTCATACACAGGATTGATATTTGGCAGATGGCAATCGGTATCGGGCTTGAGATACATCTTCGAATTGTAAAGCTGCATTAAGCTGTCAAGGTCTGTTGTCATTGGTTCAGGAAGGTCAATCTCTTCGCTTTCCCCGGTATGATTGGTTATGGTAACAGCTTTCTCATCGTTTTGTGCTTGTAAGGAATACGAGCATACAAAGATAAGAAAAGCTGATAATAAAGTTCTCTTAAATATCATTTTGTAGAATAATAAACTTTAGAATAAAGTTGTGTGCTGTTTAAAAGTTGATAGAACACTGCAACCCGATAGCGTTCCCTTTGAAAGGATTGCGTTCGGTTGGATTGTTAAAGACGGCAGGAGATACACGCATACTCAGATCGGGACTGATGTCAAACTCTGACAAAGACGCGTCTACATAAGCATCAATTACTGATAAGGCATAAATGCCTACCATTGCAAAGAAGCTCATATCGCGCCATCGGCGATAACGATCCTTACGTTTTCTGAATATTTCTTGCCAACGTTGTGCGTTTGCTGCCGTTATGGTTGTGCCAAGATGTAGGAATTGATTATAACTTTGTGTTGTAGGATCATTGTCCATAATATCCAAATAGGCTTGGCTATAATCGCGATACATCATATTATTCCATCTCATAGCGTAGGCACATCCCACAAATCCTCCGTAAATAATAGGAAGTTTCCAGTATTTGCGATTGTATATTTGTCCGGCACCCGGCAAAACCAATGAAAGCCATAAAGCTCTTTTAGTTTCTGGCTTCCAGGTCGCCCAGTTACGCTTTTCTTTTTTCTTCGTCACTTTTCCCTGGCCAATGAGAGAGCTGTCAGCGGCTTGCTTTTGTACAGATTTTGAAAGAACCCCATTGGCAGTATAAATGGAATCACGGTTTGTTTTGTCCGAAACAACTTGTTGGGGCAGAGCTTTTGTGTTCTGTGCAGATAGTTGAGCAGGGACAAAGAGAGAAATAATGGCAACCGACAACGATAGGAGAATATGACTTAATGCTTTCACTTATAGCTTTTTCAGTTTGTCGAAAACGCTCATAATGCGTTCTAAATCCTCCTCATTATTAAAGGGAATACTTATTTTCCCTTTGCCTTTGTTTGAACAGGTCAATTGAACTTTTGTGTCCAGAAATAATGAAAGTCGCTCCTTTAGAACTGTAAACTCCTCTGGAAGTTTAGTCTTGGCCTGTATTTTCTTTTTACCGGTGTCTATGTCATCACCGTTCTTGAGTTGTTGGACAACCTCTTCGACCTTACGCACAGGCCACCCGTTTTTCAGAATTTCTTTGAAAACCTTAAGCTGTAATGATGGACTGTCGAGTGCTAAGAGTGCACGGGCATGCCCCATATCAACTTCTTTCTTCTGGAGTGACATTTGCACTTGTGCAGGAAGTTTTAGCAAACGCAGGTAATTGGTTACAGCAGCCCGGCTCTTTCCAACTCGTTCGGAAACCTTTTCCTGTGTCATTCCCGTATTTTCCAGCAGGTGCTCATAGGCAAGTGCTATTTCAACGGGATTTAAATCTTCACGTTGAATATTTTGAACGAGAGCCATTTCCATGACATTCTCATCTTTTATGGTTCGGATGTAAGCGGGTACAGTCTTCAGTCCTGCTATTTTAGAAGCTCGCCATCTACGCTCTCCTGCAATAATTTGAAACCTGTTATCACTGACCTGACGGAGCGTAATAGGTTGGATAATGCCTATTTCACGAATGCTGTTTGCCAACTCTTGTAGAGCTTCTTCGTTGAAAAGGGTTCGGGGTTGGTCAGCATTAGGCTCAATCTGATCGACGGAAATTTCGTTGATAGTTGACGATCCTTGTGTACGAACAGCCTCTGTTGAGATGAGCGCATCAAGGCCACGACCTAACGCATTGTATTTTTTATGTACTGCCACAGTTAATTCTTAAGTTTGAAAATTAAACTAATTGATGCCCGATTAGGGTTATTTGTTTTTCTCAATAATCTCACGAGCCAATGTCAAATGGTTTTTAGCTCCTGTCGAATCAGCATCGTAGAGGATGACAGGTAAACCATGACTTGGACTTTCCGAGAGCTTAACATTACGCTGTATAACGGTTCTGAATACCAGCTCCTGAAAATGACGTTTTATTTCATCGTAGATTTGGTTGGCCAATCGTAGACGGCTGTCATACATTGTAAGTAAGAATCCTTCAATTTCCAATTTAGGATTGAGTTTGCTTTTTATAATCTTAATCGTGTTCAGAAGTTTACTAATACCTTCAAGAGCAAAGTATTCGCACTGCACGGGAATAATAACAGAATCAGCAGCAGTCAATGAATTTACGGTGATAAGGCCCAGCGACGGCGAGCAGTCAATCAAAATATAATCGTATTCGTTACGTAAAGGGTCAAGAATATTTTTGATAACCTTTTCACGATTCTCCAGGTTTAACATTTCTATTTCTGCCCCTACCAAATCAATATGGCTTGGAATAATGTCAAGTCCATTTATATCAGTAGTATAAATTGCATCGCGCACATCTGCATGATCAATAATACACTCGTATAGTGAGCAGTCAACTTCACTAATGTTCACGCCAAGACCGCTCGAGGCGTTCGCCTGTGGGTCAGCATCAACAACAAGTACGGTTTTCTCTAATGTTGCCAATGAAGCAGCTAAATTGATAGTTGTTGTGGTCTTTCCCACACCACCTTTTTGATTAGCTAAAGCGATGATTTTTCCCATTTTCTGCATTTTTGCGCTGCAAGACTCCCGTTGCGGATGCAGCATAGTTTGTTGCAAAGATACATATTTTGTTGGACAAAGTATATAATTAAAGCTTTTTTCGTACTTTTGCATGGCATTTAAACATAGAGAATAATGGAGAATAAGCGTCCTTTTATATTGATTGCCAATGATGATGGTTATCATTCACGTGGTATCCGTAAGCTGGTTGAGTTTGTCAATGAGATGGCAGATGTTCTTGTTGTAGCTCCGGAGAGTGCGCGCTCAGGCTATTCTTGTGCCTTCTCGGCAACGGATTACTTGCGCCTTAAGGCCCGACACAACATTGAAAATGCCGAGGTATGGTCGTGTAGTGGGACGCCAGTCGACTGTGTTAAAATTGCACTTAGCCAACTATGTAAGAATCGTCGCCCTGACCTTATTTTGAGCGGAATCAACCATGGTGACAATTCGTCTGTGAATAATCATTACAGTGGGACGATGGGTGCAGCATTAGAAGGGTGCATGAAGTATATTCCTTCGGTGGCATTCTCTTCTTGTTATTACGCTGAAGAAGCTAATTTGGAGCCTCTACGACCTTACGTGCAACAGATTGTGCGAAAGGTTCTGACAGAAGGTCTTCCTAAAGGTGTATGTTTGAATGTAAACTTCCCTGCACGACAACATTTTGAAGGGGTGAAAATTTGCCGCATGACGTTTGGAAGTTGGGTCGAAGAAATTGACAAAAGAAGCCATCCAAGGGGGTACGATTATTATTGGGTGGTAGGGCGTTATCATAATGATGAGCCTGGCGTTGAGGGCACTGACCAATACGCTCTCGACAATGGCTATGTAGCTATAACGCCTACAAGGGTTGATGTAACAGCCTACGAATTTATGGAACATTTGCAAGAGTGGCGGTTTTGATGCTTAATTTTTGAACACTTTTTATTTTTGTATCATAGGTTTTATGGCTTAACATAAGCTCCTGCATTTTATTTTTACACATTAAAGCTTATGAAATACTACCTTATCGTAGGCGAGGCCAGTGGCGATTTACATGCCAGCCGGTTGATGGCGAGCCTGAAAAAGCAGGACGAAAATGCTGAATTTCGTTTCTTCGGTGGCGACTTAATGGCAGCCGTTGGGGGCACATGTGTAAAGCATTACAAGGATATGGCTTATATGGGATTTGTGCCAGTGTTGTTGCATTTAAGAACCATTTTCAACAATATGGACTTTTGTAAGCATGATATTGTGAAATGGAATCCGGATGTTGTTATACTTGTCGACTATCCTGGCTTTAACCTTAAGATAGCGAAATTTCTGCATAAGAAAACTCAAATTAAGGTTTTCTATTATATCTCACCTAAAATTTGGGCTTGGAAAGAGTGGCGAATCAAATCTATTCGTCGTGATGTGGATGAGCTTTTCTCCATATTCCCCTTTGAAGTTCCTTTTTATGAGCAGAAGCATCATTACCCTATTCATTATGTTGGGAATCCTACAGTAGAAGAGATTACGGAGTTTAAGGCTAATTATCACGAAAGTAGGGAAGATTTTTGTAAACGTAATGGTTTAAATTCAGCGAAGCCTATTATTGCTCTGTTGGCTGGAAGCCGTAAGCAGGAAATAAAGGATAACCTGCCTACGATGACATCAGCTGTTCACCCTTTTACCGATTATCAACCTGTATTAGCCTGTGCACCTTCTGTCGATGACGAATTTTATACTCGATTTTTAGCTTGGGGTTATCAGTGTTGTGGCCTTCGTTTGCCCCGTGTAAAGAACGAAACCTACGCCCTTCTCAGTCATGCTTCTGTGGCTTTGGTAACCAGTGGTACAGCCACACTGGAAACGGCACTGTTCAATGTGCCTCAGGTGGTTTGTTATAAAACGCCTGTTCCTGGGCTAATAAGGTTCGCATTTAACCATATTATGAGTTGCAAATATATTAGTTTAGTAAACTTAATAGCTAATAAAGAGATTGTCCCTGAACTTTTTGCCGACCGTTTTAGTATGGAGAATATTCAGCATGAGTTGCAGCTTATTCTTCCTGGGCAGATAATTCGTGACCGGATGTTGTGTGATTATGGGCAGGTTCGTAGAGCGTTGGGACATGAAACAGCTCCTGATAACGCAGCAAAATTAATGATAAAACTGCTAAAACAGAATAAAGATACTTAATATTTGTGTTTTGGATGCAGTAATTTTATCCTTATAATGCTGAGGAACCCAATGTGCTTACCAACGTGTCATAACACATTAACTCCTGCAATTTCTTTAAGTTTTCTTCGTCCAAATAATATGATAACAGCTTAAAGGCGTAGGGTAGAGCTGCAGAAGCACCAATGGCCGTAACTATATTACCATCTTCTTCAATCATATTGCCAGTAACCTTTGCACCTTTAAGAAAGTGTTCGAGTGATGGCCAGCATGTAGCCCGACGGTCTTTCAATAAGCCTGATTCGCCCAAAACGATAGGAGCTGCACAAATAGCACCAATTCGTTTACCTTGTGTGGCATGATTTACAAGCAAGCGACGCAGCCCTTCATGTACTTTTAGGTTATAGGCCCCGGGGAATCCGCCCGGAAGCATAAGCAGGTCAGCATCCGAGAAATCTGATTCTTCGAACAACATATCTGCCTTTACCCATGCTCCGTTGGCGGTTTCAACAAATTTACTTCCCGTTACGCTAACGAGTTTAAAATGTTGTCCTCCCTGACGCATAACGGTAACAGGTGTTAAGGCTTCTATCTCTTCGAAGCCAGTTGCAAGGAATTCATAGATGTTGGCTGCCACGTTTCGTGTGTTTTAGTTTGAGCTGCAAAGATACGAAAAAAAGCCGATTATTTGTATTTTTGTCATATATATGATAATTTTGCAGAACATAAATACAGAATAAACTATGGCACAACGGGCATGGAAAACGATAGAAGGATTTAATTTTAAAGAAATCCTCTTTGAAGAGTATCATCAAATTGCTAAAATTACTATTAACCGTCCGCGTTATCGTAACGCCTTCACACCGCTGACAGTACAGGAGATGAGTATGGCGTTTGCCTATTGTCGTGAATGTCTTTCTATACGTGTGGTTATTCTTACAGGGGCTGGCG
>CALIIG010000118.1 GCA_938018155.1 uncultured Prevotella sp. | reverse complement strand
CAAGCAGAAAAAGGAGAACCTGCCTCCACGTGCAAAAGGCCGGTGTACGGCGCCCGTCACACGGTCGTACCACGGCCGCCGCACACACATCACGGCGCCCGCCATACCCGCTGCACGACGGCCGCCGCAACACCGGCAGGAGAACGGAAAGGCGGAACCGACCGGCACGGGCGGGGCGACGATGAGGATGGGCGGGGTGACATAATGGCAGATAATGTGACAGACTGCAGGGCGTTGGCACGTGCTTTGTTAGAAATGGGGCGGACTGCAATGTCCGCAAACACATTGACAATAAATAAACAATATACAACTATGGGAAAGATTATTGGTATCGACTTAGGTACAACAAACAGCTGCGTTGCCGTATTTGAGGGCAACGAACCGGTAGTAATCGCCAACTCGGAAGGCAAGCGCACCACGCCTTCGGTGGTTGGTTTCATGAAAGACGGCGAGCGCAAGGTGGGCGACCCGGCCAAGCGTCAGGCTATCACCAACCCGCAGAACACCGTCTATTCCATCAAGCGTTTCATGGGTGAAACCTATGAACAGAGCCGCAAGGAAGCCGAACGCGTGCCGTATAAGGTTGTTGACGACGGCGGTTTTCCCAAGGTTCAGATAGAGGGTGCGGCACATCCGTACACGCCTCAGGAAATATCGGCCATGATTCTGCAGAAAATGAAGAAGACCGCTGAGGACTATCTGGGACAGGAGGTGACCGATGCCGTGATTACCGTACCGGCTTATTTCTCCGACTCGCAGCGTCAGGCTACCAAAGAGGCCGGCACAATTGCGGGACTGAACGTGCGCCGTATCGTCAACGAGCCAACGGCAGCAGCCCTGGCCTACGGTGTTGACAAGGCTAACAAAGACATGAGAATTGCCGTGTTTGACCTTGGAGGCGGTACGTTTGATATTTCAATTCTGGAGTTTGGAGGCGGTGTTTTCGAGGTGCTTTCGACGAACGGTGACACCCATCTGGGCGGCGACGACTTCGATCAAGTTATCATTGACTGGCTGGCTGAAGGCTTCAAGGCCGACGAGGGCATTGATTTGAGGAAGGACCCTATGGCTATGCAGCGTTTGAAAGAGGCTGCAGAGAAAGCAAAAATCGAGCTTTCGTCAACCACAACAACTGAGATTAACCTGCCGTATATTTCGGCCGAGGGCGGTGTTCCCAAGCATTTGGTAAAGACGCTGACACGTGCACAGTTTGAGAAACTGGCACACGACCTCATCCAGAAGTGCCTCGTTCCATGCCAGAACGCCATTCGCGACGCCAAAATCAAGACGTCGGACATTGACGAAGTAATCCTTGTGGGTGGTTCAAGCCGTATTCCTGCCGTTCAGACACTGGTTAAAAACTACTTCGGCAAGGAGCCTTCGAAGGGCGTAAACCCCGATGAAGTGGTAGCCATTGGCGCAGCCATCCAGGGTGCTATCCTCAACAACGAAGGTGGTACAGGCAATATCGTGCTGCTGGATGTTACCCCGCTGACGCTGGGTATCGAAACCATGGGCGGCGTAATGACCAGGCTGATTGATGCCAACTCGACCATTCCGTGCAAGAAATCGCAGGTATTCTCGACCGCTGTTGACAACCAGACGGCTGTTACAATTCACGTATTGCAGGGCGAACGCCCCATGGCGGCTCAGAATAAGAGCATCGGTCAGTTCAACCTCGAGGGCATAGCTCCGGCACGCCGCGGTGTTCCGCAGATTGAAGTAACCTTTGATATTGACGCCAACGGCATATTAAACGTAAGCGCAAAGGACAAGGCTACGGGCAAGGAACAGGCTATCCGCATCGAGGCATCGTCGGGATTGAGCCAGGAAGAAATCGACCGCATGAAGGCTGAAGCCAAGGCAAACGAAAACGCTGACAAGCAGGAGCGCGAGAAAGTAGACAAGCTGAACCAGGCCGATTCGATGATATTTACCACCGAAAATTTCCTGAAGGACAACGGTGACAAGATACCGGCCGACAAGAAAACGGCCATCGAAGGCGCTCTCCAGCAGTTGAAAGACGCCCACAAAGCAGGCGACGTATCGGCCATTGACAGTGCAACGGCAGCCCTTAACCAGGCTGTTCAGGATGCCTCTGCACAAATGTACCAGGGTGGTGCCGGTCCGCAGGCAGGCGCAGAACAGGCTCAACAGGGCGGCAATGAAGGCGCACAGCAAGCAGATGACACCAAAACCGACGACAATATCCAGGACGCCGACTTTGAGGAGGTGAAGTAAGAATAAATAGTATTGTAATCGCAGCAGTTCGAAAGGATTGCTGCGATTATTTTAAATTTAAAAGTATGAAAGAAAATGTAAAAGAACAATTAGAAAAGTTTGTTCAAGATTTCAGAGAATTAAGACCTCTGTTACAAAAGAAATACCCATCATCAGGTGTCATAATGCTTCCGTGGTATGAATACCCAAAGTCTTCCACTTATACAAAGTGGTTGGAAAGGACTAAAAGATTTTTGAA
>CALIIG010000117.1 GCA_938018155.1 uncultured Prevotella sp. | reverse complement strand
CCGTCGCACCCATTGTCTGACGGTCGTCGTACGCGCTGCCGACGGCCGCCGAACGATGACCTTAACAAGGTAAAGTATGGAACAGGCAGCCTGAACCTTCGTAAAATATCAGTGCAGGGACAGAACCATTACGCCCTACCCCGTAATACACAAAAGCGAAACGAAAAATAAAATGAGAATAAAGCCGTTGTTACCTCACCGTAATATGCCAGCAACCCTGATGCACCTCATATTTAATATAACAACGGTTTTGCTGTCGCATATCCCTTAACACCTCGGCAAGCACATATTTAAGTGTGTCGTTGCGCACCTCACGGCGATGCTCTCCCGGTGCCTGTACCGTTTTATAACGATTATAACATATGTCGAACGTGGTGCCATAAAGGTGACAGCTGTGCTCTGTGGCATTGCGGTTCTTGCCACGAAGTCTGGCCACATCGGCCTTTGAGCGCAACACGCTCGTTACAATGATCTTGTGAAGAGGTATGCCTTTAATTTGCAAACTGTCGAAAAAACTCCGGCCTATGTCCTGCAACAGTACCGAGGCACGCGGAACAAGATAGGGAATGCTGTTACGGAGGCGGTCAATATAGAAGTAAGGGTTGCTGCCAATATACACCAATTCCTTTATCCTTCGGGCAGCTTCGGTGCTGTCGGCCACTGGTTTCACACCCCATTTGCGGGCTGATGTAAGCTGCACATCGTTCTGGTCGGGAAACGATACTTCGTAACCCGGCACACTGTAAATGCGATGACGTGCCTCGCTGCCATCGGCATTGAAAAAGCGCGATGCCGTAAAAGCCCCGTCTGATGATACGGAGTTGTCACGTTTATTGGCATCATGGCTCTTTGCCGACGATGCCGTTCCGGCAGAATCATTGTTTTGTGAGGATAAAACAGCTGAAGAATTACGGGCAACTGACGGGAATATACAGCGCATGGCAGCCAGCAATAAGGTTACCAGACAAAAAACCAACAGAAATTTATTCTTCGTAATATTCATTCCAATAAGCACAAAAGGCCGGCAGGCCGTTGTGTATTGCAAAAATAACACAATTCAAAAGAACCACAAAACAAATCATAAACAAAAGCCCTCATAAGGCTTCATATTTTCAGTTAACTTGTTTGCCGTCTCACGTTTTTTAATTAATTTTGCAACATCGGCAAAATAATAATTTTAAACATTGATTGAAAAGCATTTTGCATTAGAAGATATTGATCCTGTTATTTTTTACGGGATAAACAATGTTCATCTCCAGATCATTAAGTCGCTCTTCCCCAAACTGCGTATTGTAGCGCGAGACAACATCATCAAAATTTTCGGTGACGAAGAAGAAATAGCCCGGGTTGAGGAAAACCTGGAGACGATGTGCAAACATGTTTTAAGGTTTAATACAATATCTGACGAGGATATTATCGACATCGTAAAAGGCCGACATACACGCGAGGAAGGTGTAAAGGGCGTTCTTGTATACAGCGTTTCAGGCAGGCCTGTTAAAGGACGGTCAACCAATCAGCAAAAGCTGATAGATGCTTTTGAGAACAACGACATGATTTTTGCCGTTGGACCGGCCGGCACCGGCAAAACATACCTGAGCATAGCATTGGCTGTAAAGGCCCTGAAAGAGAAAACAATCAAGAAGATTATCCTAAGCAGGCCGGCCGTAGAAGCGGGTGAAAAGCTCGGCTTTCTGCCGGGTGACATGAAAGATAAAATCGACCCGTATCTGCAACCCTTGTATGATGCCCTCGAAGATATGATACCGGCAGCCCGTCTTCAGGATATGATGGACAAGCATATCATACAAATTGCACCGCTCGCCTTTATGCGGGGACGCACGCTCAGCGATGCCGTCGTTATTCTTGATGAGGCACAAAACACCACCCCTGCGCAAATACGCATGTTCCTTACACGTATGGGATGGAGCACGAAAATGATTGTAACGGGAGACCTTACGCAAATAGACCTTCCGCGCGAACAAAAAAGCGGACTGAAGGAAGCGATGCATATTCTGGCAGATATTGAAGGAATATCGGTGGTAAAACTCAATCAAAAAGATATTGTACGCCATAAATTGGTTACCCGTATCGTCAATGCCTACGACGCTTATGACAAGAAAGTGCAGGAAATACAAAAAGAACAGCACGCCGAAAGAGCAAACATAAGGATGGCCCGGGAGGCTATGAGAACCCGTCAGCTGCCCATGACTGGCAGCGACGACAGTAACGAAAACTAAATTTGCCCATGTAAAGCGTCAGGAGGCAGCATGGAAAACGGGACAAATATTAACGTAAACTCATATGAACAACACAAATATAGTTTAACCAAATAAAAAGGAGCCCCGCAGCGAAAGCACCTCCGCGCAAGCGAAGGCAAGGGAAGAATTATGAAAGCATTAACTTACACAGACTTCCATTTTGATGGACAGAAGAATGTTTACCACGGTAAAGTTCGCGACGTTTATGACATCAACAACGACCTTATTGTCATGGTCGCAACAGATCGAATATCTGCTTTTGACGTCGTTCTTCCCAAAGGTATTCCCTTCAAAGGCCAGGTTTTGAACCAAATAGCAGCTAAATTCCTCGACGCTACGGCTGATATTTGCCCCAATTGGAAGCTATCGACACCCGATCCCATGGTTACAGTAGGGCTGAAATGCGAAGGATTCCGCGTAGAAATGATTATACGCTCTATCCTTACAGGCTCAGCATGGCGCGCCTATCAGGAAGGATGCCGTGAGCTTTGCGGTGTAAAGCTGCCCGATGGCATGCGTGAAAACGAACGCTTTCCAGAGCCCATCATCACCCCTACCACCAAAGCCGACGAAGGACATGACCTGAATATATCGAAGGAAGAGATTATAAAGCAAGGTATTGTATCGGCAGAAGACTATACCGTTATTGAAGACTGGACACGCAAACTCTTTGCACGCGGTCAGGAAATAGCTGCAAAACAAGGCCTTATTCTTGTTGATACCAAATACGAATTTGGTAAGCGCAATGGCAAACTGTATCTGATTGACGAGATTCACACGCCCGATTCGAGCCGTTATTTTTATGCCGACGGCTACGAAGAAAAGTTAAAAAAGGGCGAGCCACAGAAACAATTGTCGAAAGAATTCGTCCGCCAGTGGCTTATTGAACACAACTTTATGAACGAGCCCGGCCAGAAAATGCCTGAGATTACCGACGAATATGCCGGGAGTGTAAGCGACAGATATATTGAGCTTTACGAGCATATTACGGGCGAAAAGTTTGATAAGGCAGCCGAAGAAGGCGATATTGCCGCACGCATTGAACGCAATGTGAAGAACTGTTTGGCCACACGCAAGTAGCAACCATTGGGGACAGAGGGTGCATCAGCAACATCATGAAGGCACCATCCTGCCCCCATTTTTCATCAATACCGGAAATGTACAGACAAGAAGAAATCAAACCGAATAACGCAAAAGGTGAGAAAGGCACGCTCGTAGAGGCAATGTTCGACGACATTGCCCCCAAATACGATATGCTAAACCACCGTTTGTCATGGAACATTGACAAAGGTTGGCGTAACAAAGCCGTTATGCAGCTGGCACCGTTCAAACCCAAAATAATACTCGATATTGCCACAGGAACGGGCGACTTCGCTATTCTCCTGGCAAATTTGCTAAAGCCAGAGCAACTGATTGGGGCTGACATTTCAGAAGGTATGATGAAAATTGGTCGGGAAAAAGTAAAGCAACAGAGGCTTGATTCGGTGATTGAGTTTAAGAAAGAAGACTGTATGGAACTATCGTTTGCCGACGAAACGTTCGACGCTGTTACGGCAGCCTACGGCATTCGCAATTTTGAGAACTTAGATAAAGGGTTATCTGAAATGTGCCGTGTGCTGAAAAAAGGCGGCCATCTTTCAATAGCCGAGCTTACATTGCCCGTTAGTTTCCCTATGAAACAGCTGTTTAAGATATACTCGCACACTCTTCTCCCGGCTTATGGAGCCTTTGTAACCAAGAACCGTGGGGCGTATGATTATCTGACTGCCACCATAGAGGCCTTTCCACAAGGCGAAAAAATGATGGCCATTCTGAAAGAAGCAGGGTTCAGTAAGGTTTCTTTCAGGAGACTTACATTTGGTATTTGCACCATTTATTTTGCTGAAAAATAAACATTATACCCTTTAGGTTATGGATAAATACGGACTTATAGGATACCCATTAGGCCACTCGTTCTCTATCAATTACTTCAATGAGAAATTCGAAAATGAAGGAATTGATGCACTATACGAAAATTTTGAGATTCCCTCTATCCGGCAATTCCCCGAGATTATTGATACCAATCCCGAGCTTCGAGGCTTAAACGTAACCATTCCCTATAAAGAACAGGTTATTGATTACCTCGATTCGCTAAGTCCCGAAGCCCAGGCTATTGGTGCGGTAAACGTAATAAAGGTGGAGCACAAGGGCAAAAATACCATTTTAAAAGGCTATAACAGTGACGTGATTGGCTTTACACGGAGCATAGAACCTTTATTGGAGAGGTATCATAAAAAGGCTTTAATATTAGGCACGGGAGGAGCATGCAAGGCAATTGACTTTGGTTTGAAGTCGTTAGGACTGCAAACTCTGTGGGTAAGCAGGCATGAAAAGCCAGGGGCTATCACCTATGAACAAGTTACTCCTGAACTGATAACCGAATACAATGTCATTGTAAACTGTACACCTTGCGGCATGTATCCTCATGCCGATGAGTGCCCAAAGCTGCCCTATGAGGCCATGAGCAATCACACCTTATTATATGACTTACTCTACAACCCGGACGAAACGCTCTTCATGAAGCGTGGTAAGGTACAGGGAGCATTGGTTAAAAACGGATTGGAGATGCTGTTGTTACAGGCATTTGCCAGCTGGGAGTTCTGGAACAGATAACATTAACACCGCTGAAACACAAAACACACGATGAATAACCGGTACATGATGCGAGGCGTAAGCGCAGCTAAAGAAGACGTTCATAACGCTATAAAAAATATAGATAAGGGAATATTCCCACAGGCTTTCTGTAAAATTATCCCGGACATTCTGGGTGGCAACCCCGACTATTGTAACATTATGCACGCCGATGGAGCAGGTACAAAGTCGTCGCTGGCATACATGTACTGGAAAGAAACCGGCGATCTAAGCGTATGGAAAGGTATTGCACAAGATGCGATTGTGATGAATACCGACGACCTGCTCTGCGTTGGGGCAGTTGACAATATATTGGTAAGCAGCACGATAGGACGCAACAAGATGCTGATTCCGGGCGAAGTTATATCGGCTATCATCAATGGAACCGATGAGTTGCTGGCTGAAATGCGTAAGACGGGCATAGGTATTTATCCCACAGGAGGCGAGACAGCTGACGTGGGCGACCTTGTAAGAACCATCATTGTCGACTCAACGGTGACGTGTCGTATGAAGAGAAGCGACGTCATTAACAATGCAAATATTCGACCCGGCGATGTAATTGTAGGACTTAGCTCAACCGGACAGGCCACTTATGAGAAACGATACAACGGCGGTATGGGCAGCAACGGACTTACAAGTGCACGCCATGATGTGTTTTCCAAATACTTAGCCGAAAAGTTTCCCGAAAGTTACGACCATGCAGTAGCCGAAGAATTGGTATACAGTGGGAAATATAAGTTAACCGATAACATCGAAGGCGTTACGGTAAATGCCGGGCAATTGGTGCTTTCGCCAACACGGACATATGCTCCTGTCATTAAACAAATACTTGATGAACAGCGACAAAACATACACGGTATGGTGCATTGCACGGGTGGTGCCCAAACAAAGGTACTGAACTTTGTGGGCGACGACTGTAAGGTTATTAAAGATAACATGTTCCCTATCCCGCCATTGTTTAAGGTTATACACGATTGTTCAGGCACAGATTGGAAAGAAATGTATCAGGTTTTCAACATGGGACATCGCATGGAAGTGTATGTTCGGCCTGAGATTGCGCCGTCAATTATCGAAACCAGCAAAAGTTTCGACATAGATGCACAGGTTATAGGCCATATCGAAAAGGGTGAAAAGTCGCTTACTATACACTCAGAATACGGAGAATTTACATATTAAACTATCCACCCGAAAATGGGTAAGTTGTATTCATTTAAGAAAGATCATCAATAACAAATTCCGGAAAAAAGAAGAAATATAAACAAAGATGGCAGAAGAAAAAAACAGTATATTAGAGAAACTCGAAGGTCTTGAAGCCCGCTATGAGGAAGTATCGACGCTTATTACCGACCCTGCTGTTATAGCAGACCAACAACGATATGTTAAACTTACCAGGGAATATAAGGATTTGGGCGACGTAATGGCTGCCCGTAAAAAATATACCGACTGTCTGAACAACATCAAAGAGGCCAAGGATATAATTGCCAACGAAAGCGATCCTGACATGAAAGCCATGGCCCGTGAGGAACTTTCGGAGAACGAATCAAAACTTCCCCAAATAGAAGAAAGCATTAAAATAGCCTTAGTTCCGGCAGATCCTGAAGACGCTAAAAACGTACAAATGGAGATTAGGGCAGGTACTGGTGGTGACGAAGCTGCACTTTTTGCAGGCGATATATTTAATATGTATAAACGTTACTGCGATAAAAAGGGCTGGACACTTAATGTAATGAACGCCAACGAAGGTGCTGTTGGCGGCTTTAAAGAGATTGATTTCGAAGTAAAAGGGTCGAACGTTTACGGCACTCTCAAGTATGAGTCGGGAGTTCATCGTGTGCAACGTGTTCCCGCTACAGAATCGAACGGACGCATGCAAACCTCTGCGGCTACGGTTGCAGTGCTGCCAGAGGCCGACAAATTTGAAGTACACATTAATGAAGGCGACATTAAGTGGGATACTTTCCGTTCAAGTGGAGCAGGTGGACAGAATGTAAACAAGGTAGAATCGGGCGTTCGCCTGCGTTATCCATGGAAGAATCCTAACACGGGAGAGGTGGAAGAGATACTGATTGAGTGCACAGAGACACGAGATCAGCCCAAGAATAAGGAGCGCGCACTGAGCCGCTTGTACACCTATATTTATGATCACGAGCATTCAAAATATGTAAACGACATTGCGAGCAGGCGTAAAAGTTTGGTGTCAACCGGCGACAGGTCGGCTAAAATACGTACTTACAACTTCCCGCAAGGGCGCGTTACGGATCACCGTATAGGTTATACGACGCACGATTTGCCCGGTTTTCTGAATGGCGATATTCAGGACATCATTGACCATCTCACCGTAGCAGAAAATGCAGAAAAGCTGAAAGAGGCTGAGCTATAGTGCAGATTCATAGCGTATTATCGTAATAATGGTTTTCACATAGGGAAATATCAAATTATAATATTATGGGAACGTTTTGGACAAGAAAGAAGGATGACGATAAGGATAAAGAAACCTTTAAGGCCGAAGATTTCGTTACGCGTCTTATAAAACACAAAGAAGACACTCAAGTAGAATCGCCTAAAGTAGAGAATACAAAATGAACAGAGAAGAACTGACGAAAGAAATTTTCAAAAAGAAAAGCTTCCTGTGTGTGGGTCTTGACACTGATATTGCAAAGATACCAGAGTGTATGAAAGAGGAAGAAGACCCTATCTTCGCTTTTAATAAAGCTATTATTGATGCAACGGCCCCCTATTGTGTGGCTTATAAGCCTAATATGGCGTTCTACGAGTGTTATGGTTTGCAGGGTATTGCAGCGTTTGGGAAGACAGTTACGTATATTAAGAAGTTCTATCCTGAACATTTTATCATTGCCGATGCCAAGCGAGGGGACATAGGTAACACCTCGGCCATGTATGCAAAAACCTTTTTTGACGAATATAATACAGACGCACTTACCGTAGCTCCTTACATGGGCGAAGACAGTATATCACCTTTTTTAGAGTACACAGGGAAATGGGTTATCGTTCTTGCACTTACAAGTAATAAAGGCAGCCACGATTTTCAGTTTACCAAAGACGAAGAAGGACAAAGGCTATTCGAAAAGGTTATCACACGAACACAGCAATGGGGTACACCTAATAATATGATGTACGTAGTAGGTGCAACCCAAGGTGAGATGTTTGCAGAC